>JBAYVM010000248.1:0-5006 GCA_041674645.1 Victivallaceae bacterium
AATCAACGGACTATTTCAGAAAGCGTCAACAGCAAAGAACTTCAAAATATCCGTACGCGCAACATGAAACTTGAGCAGGATCTGAAACTATTCGCAGAAAAGTACGAAACCATTCAGAAACGGCTTGAAAACCGGTCGTCGTCAGAATATCAGAACATTCTCGCCATTAATCAACAGCAGAAGGAAACGGCGGACAAACTCACTGCCAAAACCATAGAATTTGAAAAACTCAACACCCAGTGCGCTATGTTGTCAGACAAATTGCAAACCCGGGAAAAGACCATCAAAGAAATCAGCGCCGATTTACAGGAATTAAAAACCGAAAACCGCAATCTCAAGCTTGCCAGCCAGTCACTGACCGAACAAAACAGCAAATTGCCGCAATTGCAGAGCGAATGCGCCAACCTGAAAAAAACTATCGATGAGTTAAAAAAAGAACAAGCTGATCTTGCCGGTGTTAATGAAAAATATCAAAAAGCGCTCGATGATTTAAAGAATTTCAAGGAACTGCAAACCAGCAATCTGGCCTTGCAAAAACTCAACCAGGAACTATCGGATGACAACCGTAAATTAAAACTCGCGCTCGATGATTTTCAAAAAGCGAAAAATGAACTGTCCGCCGCGCAGGGAGCAATGAAAGAACTCGCTGAACTCAAAGCCGCTAATCAAGCGCTCATGCAGAAATGCACCGTTTATGCAGACAAATACAGTGTGCTTTCAGACAGCTCTAAAAAACTGACGGAGAAATTGCTGACCGCAAAAGAAGAAAACATGAATCTGTCAGAAAAATATTCACAACTGAATAACAGTCAGGAAAAACTTGCCAGCCAAACGTTGAAATTCAGCAAACAGATTGAAGCCCTTACCGTGGACAATATAAAACTCCGTGAACAAAATAAGCGGCAACAGGAAACAGTCAGCCAAAAAGACCAGGAATTACAACCTTTACGCACAAAAGTAAATCAGCTTACCGAAGACAATAAACGTCTTGCCACTCAAGCCGACAATGCCAATTCCGATGAAAACACCAAATTAAAACAGACAATTACCCTGCACCTGGAAGAATTGAAGAAAAACGCGGATGCACTGGAACAAAAAAATCAATCCATAGCTTCACTGCAAAATACTATTGAACAATTAAAGCAAGAGAATGAACGGCAACTGGCGCAGAAAGAAAATATCCTTAAACTTCAAGAACAGAATAAAATTCTGCAACAACGCACCGCCGACTACAATAAACTTTCTCAAAAATGCGCTGAACAGGAAAACTTAAAAAACGAATTGCAACGACTCCAGATTACCGTAAAAAACTTGGTTGAGCAGAATAAAATACTCAGTGGAAAGAATGTAGGCAATGAACAGATATCCGCACAATTCGAGAAAGTTAATACCGCAAAACGACAAGTTGAGCAGCAGTTGACTAAAATAGAAACAGATAATTTGAAGCTTAGAAATGAAATTTTGACGCTTCAAAACAAATTGACTTTTCAAAAAACAGACTCGAATAACGCCACCATCGGCAAATACCGTTCTGCACTATCCGCCAAAGAACAAGAGTTGAATACAATAACTGCGAAGCTGGAATCGGCATTCAAAAATGAAGCCAGTTACAAAAACACTATCGCGTCTTTAACCCAAAATAATGCCACGATAAACAAAAAGCTGGAATCCCTGTCTGCACAACAGAAAAATACTGAAGACCAATTTAAACTTTCTCAGCAGAAACTGACTGAAATTAATACAAAAATCATTGACCAGCAAAAACAAGTTACCGAATATCAGTTAAAACTTTCAGCTTCACAAAATAAAAACAAGGAATACGCTGAAAAGTTGTCGCAATACAGCCAGCAGACAACAGACAGCAAACAACAGCTTGACACCTTCAACACCCAGAAACAAAAATATATGACCATGCTGAGAAATCTGGAAATCCAGTTGAACTCCCGCGAAAATACCATTAAGGAATTAACTCTGCAAAAAGACCGTTTAAATCAACAAAGCAACGAACTTACTGCAACAACGCAAAAACTCCGGAAACAAATACAGGAACTTTCTCAAAAAACCACCACCAGAGTTGTGTTCAAGGAAAATAAACTGCCGGAAAACCGCATCGCTCAGGAATTGAAAAATGGAATTAACGCTGAAAAAAATGGCTCAATCGAAGTGGCAATATGGCATTATCGCAAAATCCTGGAAACTAATCCTGAACATATCGAAACCAACCGCCGCCTGGGGCTGACGTTGCTAAACCGTGAACAATACAGCGAAGCGGTAAATTATCTTCAGAAAGCCTATATCCTGAAAGACAACTCAGTAGAAAACGCAATTGCTTACAGTCAGGCGCTGACCGGATTGAAAAAATATGGCAACGCCTATTCCATACTGCAAAAAGCATTAAAAAATAATCCTGACAACCCAGAATTATTGACCGAATACGGAATTGCCCTGGCCGGAATCGGGAAAACCGTAGAAGCAAAAAAAGCTTTATCCGCCGCGCTAAAAATATCCCATGACTCCATCAAGCCCAATCTGATAATGGCAACCATCATTGCTCAAAATGAACCAAAACAGCTTGATGAAGCCGTAAAGTATTATCGAAAAGCAAGAAAACTTGGAGCTGTTCCAAATGCCTTCCTGGAAAAAACACTGGCAAAAAAATTGGCTGACAATGCAGAAATGCTGGAATTTTTATCTCAGGCTGCCAGGGAAGCAGAGAAAAACAAAGACTGGACCTCCGCCGCCTGGTACTACAATCAACTGACCGAAATTGAGCCGGACAATCAAGATTATACCAACAGAACCGGAATGATATATATTCTGCAGAAGAATCAGGAAAAAGCGTTAAAAACACTGTCGCCGAAAAATAATAATATCACCGGCGCACTGTTAGCCGGAGCCGCATCAGCCATCTCCGGAAAACCTGATACAACATTAAAATACTACCAGCAAGCACACGATTGGAATAATAATCAACAGTATAAAGTACCGCAATATCTATTACAAACCGTTACCATGACTGAACAGGCATTCAAGAAACTCGCCAAAACTGACAAGTCCGGCGATGCCGCCAAGGCGTATGCTATTTTTCAGGAATTTATAAAAAAATAAACCTGTATGACAATAAAAAATAAAACCCTTGCCGCTGTAGTTTTTATTCCGTTGACGGTTGCGCTTGCCGCCAGATTGATTCTACTCATCTTCTGGTGGAATTCCCCGGTCAGATATTACAGCTATGTAGTCGGACTGGACATGCCAACTATCCTGACCATCGGCGGCTGGCTTTATCACGGCTTCTCAGTTTTTACTCTGTATAAATTCACAATTGCGATGACCATGGTGTTCAATCACGGACACCCCTGCCCTGAAGCTATTATCATCATACAAATGTTGCTCGGTTCACTGCTTTCAGTAATTATCGCCTGGATAACTTTGCGGCTGACCGGAAAAAGATTGTGGGCGGCGACAGCAGGAACAATCGCCGCACTTTACGCGCCGGAACTTATTTACGAAAGCCTGATTTTAAAAGAAACCTATATGACATTTTTCTCCGCCCTCGCATTGGCAGGAGTTCTGTGGGGCCGCAAAAAACACTGTACGACTGCGGCAATGTACATTTCCGGAATACTCCTCGCCCTACCCTGCCTGGTCAGAGTAACCGCATTCCCGTTCTGCGTAATGGGAAGCCTCTGGATATTGTGGTACGCATTACGCAAACTGCGCCTCAAAGACTGCTTAACTAAAAAAATTGTCTTTATCAGAACCGCCGCGCTGATTCTCGGCATAGCCACCCTGCTGGGGCCGGCAACTATCTTCAACCGCCATAACACTGCCAGAGGCATAAATCTGCCGTTTTATGTCGGAGCAAACTATGCCATCAGCCTGGGAAGTGTCAAAAACGCAACCAGCATGAATGTTCCTGAATCCGACCTGAAAGCCAACTCAAACCAGGATACAACACCGGAGCTATCAACCAATGTCCGCAAAATATTTGAGTTAGTCGTAAATCTGTTGCGCAAAACGCCTTTGGTATTCAACGCCTATGAAATCCCTAACAACGTTAATTACTACTTTATGAAATATAAACTTCCGGTCTCACTGTTTTTCGGACCATTTCTGCTCATTCCGCTCGCGGTATCTGCGCTGATATTGATTATTATCACCGGAAAATTTATACGACGGGAAAGCATTCTACTGCTTTTTATCTTTTCATTTCTGTTGCCGATTTGTTTCTTCTACCCGCTGGCCAGGTACCGGCTGGTGCTCATGCCGGTATTTTGTGTACTCGCGCCTTATTCAATATATTACGCAATAAATTTCATCAAACGCAAAAAAACCTTATTGGCCGTACTTCCGTTTATAATTCTTTATGCCGCAGTATGTATTGTAACTTTTCCTTACAAAGCCGGACTCAGATCAACCGACTTCATCGCTTACGGCAAAGCCTTGGAAAAAATGCCGAATCCGCCTGAAAATCCTCTTATCTATTATCGTGCAGCCTGTGAAATTGCGCCCGCTAATCCGGTTGCAGTAATTAATTATACCGATAGCCTGTTAAAAAACCGGCAACCCAAAACCGCGTTGCAGATAATAATGCCGTTCCATCAAAAAAATCCCGCTCATTCCGGCGGACTTTATTATGCCGGTCTGACCATGCTCTGCAACGGATATCCGGCTGAAGCTGAAAATATATTCAACAAAATAAATATCGAACAACTCCAGCCGCTTAGATCACAATACTATTTCTATCTCGCTGAAACGCTGCGACTGCAAAAAAAATATCCCGATGCAAAAAAAATATATGCCATGGCATTGGAGGCCGCAGTTGACCAAAAACAAAAAAATATCATTCAACACGCGCTTGATTCCATGCCGGAAAAATAATCTACCGCCAACATACAGGTCAATTGAAAAAGTAAACGCACAACTTCCAGATTTGAACGGAGGTATTGTGCGTTTACTCTTACAAAAGGGAAAAGCAAGACACGCCATTGATTTTTGTTGTGCGT
>JBAYVM010000249.1:0-5004 GCA_041674645.1 Victivallaceae bacterium
CCGCCATTCCGGTCAAATCCAGGCGTTCTTCTTCCGCCATCTCCGGAACCGGCAAATCCGGATTCTCCATCACCACTCCGGCACGTGAAGGAAACGGATTTTTCCAGCAATCCCAGATGCCGAGACGCAACAACAAACGATGCGCTTTGTCCGGAGTTTGTTCCATACTGAGCTGACGCATAATTCCACTAGCGGCGGTTTTTCCCAGCGCCAGATTTTCCACATCGCGCAAATGATGCCGGTCTTCAGGCAATAACTTTCCAGAGCGAATGCGTTCAATCAGTTCTTCACGTTGAATCCGGCTGTTCTCTTTCGCGGTCGCGGTTTCCAGCGCGGCGGTTATTTCCGCCTCCGGACGCGCCTTAATTCCATCGGCAATGTTTCCGGCAAAATATGTTCCGTCTTCCAGCAACAGCCATACTGACCAGGCGGATTCCGGCGAGAATTCACCATAAATCAGCCCGGCCAAATCTTCCAGACTGACGCTTTCATCTTCCAGCATCACCACAATTTCCATCAAATCAGAAACCGGCAACGGCGTTTCCGGCAATCTGGCAACCGGTCCGCCATGCAACACGGTAATATCTTTAATCCGGACACTTTTCTTTTCGCCATCCGGCAGGCTGATTTCGATTTTCCCATCACTGATGGAGTTAACTTTAGCTGGTTTCTGCCGGTAAATCACCAACGCTCCGGTTGCGCATTTTATTTCGTTCATTAACTGTCCTTCGTATTTTTGCCAGACACATCTGGGTTTTTGCTGAAACTTAGAACTCAATATGCCTCGCGTTAATGCCAAATGCAAACCATTTTTCCGGGGCAAATCAATCTTAATCACAGACCGCTAGTCGAGCGTTTCCGGCGGTAACAGTTCAGGGCGGTCGCGATATTCCTGCGGAGTCAATTTCAACCGCTGACGGAACAGCCGGGAAAAATAATTTGCCGACGAAAAACCGGTCAACGCGGCAATTTCTTTTATTTTCAGGTTGCCAGTTCTTAAAAGTTCACATGCTAAATTCAGACGTTGTTCCTGCAAAAATCTCCCTGGCGGCAAGCCGAAAGAATGGTGAAAAATCCTGATCATGGCCTCTTTAGTGTAACCCAATCGGGTACAGTGAGTAGCCAGATTAAATTCCGAGTCACTGACTTTTGACAAAATAATCTGGCGCATTTTTTCTGCGACGGGATGCGGTTCGCGTTCCTGTCGGGTACGAATGCCGACGTAAGCCAGAAAAAACCGATACGCCATAGCAGAATCCAGCAGTGACACCCGATAGCCGGGTGTGCGCCGCAGATTAATCAGTTCAGTCAACATTTCATTGAGTCTGTCATGTTCCGCCAAAGCAAATACCGGTTCAATCCGCAATTTTTCAGGAAAAATACCCGCCGGGCTGGCAAAAGCGATGCTGACATATTCAAAACGCCATTCCTCGCCATCGCCCTCATAACAGTAAATATATGGACCAGGCCGTTCGATAATAAACATACTTCCAACAGGAACCGGATAACGCCTGCCTTCCACATAAAGCGTACCGCATCCGGACACGGTGCGTTTAATCAGCAACCGTCGCGGCATCAATTCCACCTGCGAGACATCGTTGTAGTAAGCCCGGTCGGCAGTAGCTCCAACTCCTGCCGCATACAAATAAAATGGTGGTATCCAGTTTTCTGCCATAAAATCAACATTGTGCTATATATATCAATTTAAAACTCTTTACAATAAGTACTGTAAGACAGTATATTAAATTACAGTAAAATCAATTTTATGCAATACAACAGGATCTGTCCGTGACTAAAAAAACTAACATTTTGTTGATTACCAGCGACCAGCAGCACTGGAATACGCTTGGCTTGTTCAATCCGGAAATAAAAACGCCGAACCTTGACCGCCTGGCTGCCTCCGGAACACTTTTTAACCGCGCTTACTGCGTTAATCCCACTTGCACTCCGACCCGGGCGTCTATCATAACCGGCATGTATCCCAGCCAGCATGGAGCATATAGCCTGGGAACGAAGCTGCCGGAAAACGTTCCCACAATCGGAGATTGTTTTCATGCCAACGGGTATCGTACTTCTTTAATTGGCAAAGCTCATTTTCAGCAACTTTACGATCATCCGCTGTACCGTTCTTTGGAGTCTAATCCGTTGCAGCAAAATCTGGATTTCTGGAGACAGTTTAATGGCCCGTTCTATGGTTTTGACCATGTGGAACTCGCCCGGAATCATGCCGATGAATTTCATGTCGGTCAACACTACGCGCTGTGGATGGAGGAAAAAGGATTTAAAGACTGGCGCAACTGTTTTAATCGTCCCGGCGGTACCGCCACCCCTCAACGCCACTCCTGGAACATTCCGGAAGAATTTCATTATGACGCCTGGATTGCGGAACGCACCAATGTCAAGCTTAAAGAATATGCCGACAACGGCGACCACTTTTTCCATTGGGCCAGTTTCCTCGACCCCCATCCGCCTTATCTCGTTCCCCAGCCGTGGGACAAAATGTACGCCCCGGAACAACTCACCGTGCCCGGGCTTAACCCGGACGAAGACTTAAACGCTCTGCCACCTCACTTTGCTCTGGCACAACGCGAACAGAAGGATATTGACACTACCAGTTACCGCGAACCCGGCGGCAATGCCATTCACGGTCTCCACTCTCATCGCCATGACCGCAGTGAACTAGCCCGCAACATCGCGATTTATTACGGAATGGTCAGTATGATGGATAAATATATCGGAAACATTCTCGATAATTTGGAAACGCTTGGACTGGCCGACAACACCTTAATAGTATTTACCACCGATCATGGCCATTTTTATGGTCAGCACGGATTAACGGCCAAATGCATCCATCATTATGAAGATTTGCTAAAAGTACCGTTCATCGTTTCACAACCTGGACAGATTCCGCAGAACACAAATTCCGAAGCGTTGCAATCTCTAGTTGACCTTGCGCCGACATTCATCGATTATTGCGGACTGGACGTACCGCGTTGCATGACCGGCCTTAGCCAGAAAAATGTCTGGCTTGGCAAGCAGGATAATGTTCGCGACCATGTTCTGGTGGAAAACCGCCATCAACCGACAACCATGAATATTCGCACATTTATCAACGAGCGCTACAAATTAACGGTTTACTTCAATAAAGAATATGGCGAATTATTTGACCTGGAACAAGACCCGGGTGAATTATGCAATCTGTGGAACAATCCGGACTCGCAAACGCTAAAAAAAGAATTATTGCACAAATTTGTCTTCGCTGAAATGGGCAAAGAACCGTTGCCCATGCCCCGAGTGTGGGGTGCGTAAACAACAATTATGTGAATGTTTTTCTTTAAAATGCGGGTTTGCATAACGTCTGAACCAGAGTTATTATTCAAGCAATACTAATCTTGCACAAGGAATATAATGATTCATCAGACGCTGAAAAAACATTTTGGATTTAACGAGTTTAAAGCCGGACAACTGGAAGTGATAAAACGGGTTGTCGCCGGGCAATCGGCAGCGGCAATTTTCCCCACCGGCTCCGGCAAATCATTATGCTACCAGCTTCCGGCGTTGCATCTGCCAAACTTAACGCTGGTGGTATCGCCACTGCTCGCGCTGATGCAGGATCAACTGGAATTTCTGCTGTCAAAAGGGATTTCCGCCGCCCGCATTGACTCTTCGCTCAACCGGAATGAAGAACGCCAGATAATGGAAGATGTTCGCTCCGGGCAATGCAAAGTTCTGTTGATTGCGGTTGAACGCCTGAAAAATGAACGTTTCCGCCATTTTCTCAGCACCGTTACCATTTCTTTAATGGTTATTGACGAAGCGCATTGTATTTCAGAATGGGGACATAATTTCCGTCCTGACTATTTGAAACTGCCAGTCTATCAGCGTGAATTCAATATTCCGCAAACCTTGCTGCTCACTGCGACCGCCACCCCGGCGGTAATCGAAGATATGTGCGCCAAATTCAATCTGCAACGCGACGCCGTAATCGTCACCGGCTTTCACCGCCCGAACTTGCGGCTGTGGGTAAAACCTGTTACCAATGATAAAGATAACGCTTTGTACGAACTGCTGAAAGACGCGCCGGAACAACCGGCAATTGTCTATGTGACGTTGCAAAAAACCGCAGAATCCGTGGCGGAATATCTCAACTCCAAAAGCATAAAAGCGCTCGCCTATCATGCCGGAATGGAGCACGAAGAACGCGAACACATCCAGAGTTTATTCATGACCGGCCAGATTAACTGCATCGTCGCCACCATCGCTTTCGGCATGGGAATTGACAAATGCAATATTCGAAAAATTATTCATTATGATCTGCCCAAATCCATCGAGAATTACAGTCAGGAAATCGGCCGCGCCGGACGTGACGGTTTGAATTCAGATTGTTATGTTCTGGCAAATCTCGATAACGTTAGCGTGCTGGAAAACTTTATTTACGGCGACACGCCGGAAACCGACAATATCCGGACACTGCTCAAAGCCATTCCCGACGGCGGCAACTGGGAATTTCAACTCTACAACCTCTCAAGCCGGACAAATATCCGCATTCTCACGCTGAAAACTATGCTGGTCTATCTGGAAATGAAAGGCATCATCAAGCCGCTCTATTCATATTTCGCCGACTACCGTTACAGCAATGTTATTCCAGACAGGGAAATCGCCGCGAAGTTCACTGGCGAACGCCGCAAATTCACCGAATCGTTGTTTGCCGGAGTAAAAAAGAACCGCACCTGGTCTATCGTTAATTTCGATGCGATTGCCACCGGCTACGGCACCGAACGCGAACGCATTGTTACCGCGCTGGAATATTTTGACCAAAAGGGTTTCATTAAACTGGCCGTCAAGGAAATGACTGAAGTTTTCGAAGTTACCGCGCCCGGTTTCGATCTGGAACAACTCGCCGGAGAACTTGACCGGCTGTTCCGGCAGAAAGAGCAGATTGAAATTGAACGAATCGAAAAAATGCTCCAACTGTTTTCCGGAGCAAACTGTCTCAGCTATAAA
>JBAYVM010000250.1:0-4998 GCA_041674645.1 Victivallaceae bacterium
GCTCAATTTGAATCTTGCAAACTTTGTTTAGCTTTAAAAATATACCATATCAAATACGGTAAGTTTCCGGATTCCTTGCAACAACTTGTTCCGGAAATATTGCCTGATATTCCGGTTGATCCGGAAACCGGAAAAGATTACAAATATCAATCGGAAATTAACGGATTCCAATTGTCTGGTGACAAAAAATACAATGCGATCAAGTATAAAACGTGGAACATAACAACGGAGAAAACGAAATGAAACCATGGCAGGCATTAATCTGGAATGAATGGCGGCGGATGCGCGGAATGTTTTTGGCAACAGCCGAGGCAATGATTCTGCTCTGGTTGACTTTATTCATCTTAACCATGTTGCGAATCCGGAACATAGATACGGTTGCAATGCTGATTTCATATCTGCTGCCAATGTTACTTGCATGCATTGGATTTGGAGCGTTTCAAGGCGAATTAAAAAGCCAAACGGACAGTTTTCTGTTAGCATTACCAATCAGTCGCAGCAAAATTTTCTGGCATAAATATCTCTTCAATCTGAGTCTGTATATTGTGTTGCTCACGCTGTGTTGGGTATTGTTCTTTCCGCTGGCGTTCGATAAAACCGGGCTTGCCAACCTTTCGACAACAGGTTCAATTATCAGCGATATTATTGTGTTGTGCCTGTGTATCCATGCCATGGTTGTTTCTGCCACACTGCTGCAAAACCTTCGCAACAGCAAAGCTGCCAGTTGGATTCTAGCAACTGCCTTCCTTGCGCTATTCATCGGCATACAGGCAATCGTATCGCTCTCGCCAAGTAATGAAACACGCTGGCTAGGGCTTTCCGTAATTATAATTAACATAATTGTCGCTTTTTTCGCTCTCGGAATGGGATGTTATCTATGGACATACTATCTGGCGTTTAAGCGTAACATCATGCGTCCGCTGTTCATCTCCGCCGGAGTAATCACTACATTTGCTGTAATATTATTTACAACGGCGTATATCTATTCCGGGCAGGATTTGGCGGCGGCTAAACGTGACGCGCAGGCCGCCGGATTAATACTGGAGGCGAAACCAACAGTTCCGCCGACACCAGAAGCAAAAAATAATGCATCACGAATACTGAAAGACCTGCAACAATACCAAGCCAAACTAAATGCTGTTAAACCTAAACTGCCATCGCTGTCTGGCATTAATGATAATAAATATAACTGGCTTTCCGATACCGGCTATGTTCAGTTGCCATTAAAAACCATGCTGCAAGCCGCGGATTTTATTCTCAATGATCCGCCCGCAGTAAAATTGTATGCTGATTTACTTCAAACACTAAACAATCCGTTTTGCCAATTCACCGGCACTTCCTTAATGCAAAAGGCCTCTGGAATGCGCCTGACAGGAATTGATGCAATCCTATTTTTTTTGACTGACCGCGCATACGCGCTGGAACTGGAAGGAAAAACTGCCGAAGCATTTGAATCTCTGGAACTCCTTGATAAACTTGCTGATTCCATTGACAATCCCCAACATGACTTCTACGAACAGTATCTGTTTTATGAAATTAAGGATTCCAAATACCGTGTGGCAACCAGAATCGGCCCTGACACCATGAGCGGAGTAAAATATTATGAAAAATTACTGAGTGAACTCGCCTCCATGCGTCCGAAATTCTATGACGATACTGCAATGTTACTGCAAAAGTTTCCTGGAAATAATGTCAGCAACTCCGAAGCGCCCATAAAATATTTGTATGGCATCCACGTCTTCATATTTACCCCGCGCTACCGTGAAAGCATTGTCAGCTTCTTGCGCTGGCAAATTGCTCACAAGCAATTGTTCGAGCAGGCGAAAACGATAGAACTCAATGCTATCAAATCCGCTGCTCTTAATTTGGCTGAACAGTGTTCCCAACTTTCATTTTCAATTAGCGGGATAGCTATATTACAAATCAAGCACTGTTATATGCAGCGGACTAAAATTGCGACCATGCAATTGTATTTGGCGCTGAAAATATACAAAGCAAAACATGGATGTTTTCCGGAGACTTTGTCAGAACTTGCGCCGGAGATTCTGCCGGTTATTCCGCTCAATCCGATTTCCGGCAAGAACTTCGAATACCATGCCGATTCCAATGGATTATCCATAAATACTAATTTTTTTGAATTATTAACAAAAAGGTCAAAAATTGAAATTACTACGTCTCCTAATTCCTATCATACTTGGGATAAGAATCCAATCCCTGCTGTTCAACCAATGACTCGGAAGACAATATTACCGCAAGGCAAGCGTTCCGGAATTACAGAAAATCATGAAACCATACAAACCATAAATAAGGAGAAAGCAAAATGAGAGAAAACGCGATAGTAGCACGAGACGTGCAGAAGGCTTATGTGAGTAAAAAAGAGGTAGTCAAGGGACTTGATTTAACGGTAAAACGTGGTGCGGTTTATGCGTTGCTCGGTTGCAACGGAGTCGGGAAAACCACTTCCATCCGGATGATTACCGGACAACTGGCGCCAGACGCGGGTGAAATTTCCGTTCTTGGCCTGGATCCAGTCAAAGATGCCGTAAAACTGCGGCAAAAAATGGCATATGTGGCGGAAGGACAAAGGCTTTACGACTGGATGACGCTTGATGACCTGATTAAGTTCGTCAAAGCATTTTATCCGGAATGGGATGATAAAGTTTGCGAACATCTGGTAAAAATGTTCGGACTGCCGCGAGGCGCAAAACTGAAAGATTATTCGCGGGGAATGTACACCAAAGCGGCCTTGCTGGGAGCATTATGCCGTGATCCGGATTTATTGATTCTGGATGACCCGATGCTGGGATTGGATACGGCGGCACGACGGGAATTTATGAGCGGCGTAGTTGACGCAATCCATGAATTTGACCGCACGGTAATTTTTTCCACGCACATCATTCCGGAAATCGAAGCGCTTTCCGATTATGCCGGAATCATGGTTGATGGCCGGCTGGCGCTGGAAGCTCCGGTGGATGAAATCAAAGCGTCATTCCGTGAAATACGACTTCCCGCCAATACTGAAAACATTCCGGAACTGCCGGGCATTATCAGTGTCCGTGTTGCCGGAGAAGACAAAATAATTACCGTCAAAGGAAACGAAAACGAATTGGCTGAGACTTTCCAGCAGGCCGAAATCAAGTTTTTCACCATAAACGCAATGTCATTGGAAGACATCTTTCTGGCGGTGACGGCCAAACCAATCTTGGATTAACAACGTTACACTGAAAACAAGCAGCTAATGTTTGTTGATATTTGTAATCATATGAAGCGATATTTATTAATTTCTTGAATTCTTTGTAAAGGTTTTTGTGTTTTACTATTGAAAAAAGTGACACTGAAATGTATCATTATGAAAAGATTTCACAAAAAGGAATATTACTTCATGAAAAAATCTATTTTACTGAATAAAGGCAGTTTTCATATTGGCTGCAACTATTGGGCATCTCATGCTGGAGTTAGAATGTGGGAATACTGGCATCCTGAAATTATTGAACAAGATTTTGAACAATTGTCTAAATCAGGAATGCAGTTATTACGTGTATTTCCGCTGTGGCCGGTATTTCAACCACTGACTGCAGCGCAAATTCCAGGGCAAAATGGCAATCATGAATTCCGGTTCGGCGATAAACCGCTGGGGCATACTCTGCCCGGAAAAGCTGGGGTATCCGCTGAAGCAATAGAAAAATTTCGTACCTTCGCAGATTTGGCTGAAAAGCATAACCTGAAACTGGTTGTGGCGCTGGTTACCGGATGGATGAGCGGGAAGCTGTTTGTACCGCCTGCGTTCGAGAGTTGCAATGTACTTACAGATGCCACCGCAATCAAATGGCAAAAACGCTTTGTCAGTTATTTTGTTGAAACCTTCAAAAGCCACAAAGCCATTGATTCATGGGGCTTGGGAAATGAGTGTAATTGCATGACTAACAACAATATAAGCCGTGACCAGGCATGGCTCTGGACCAATACCATTGCCTCTGCCATCAGTCAAGCCGACCCGGAGCGGGGAATATTGTCCGATATGCACGGCATTCAATGTGAAAATGGCAGTTGGCGAATTGTTGATCAGGCGGAACTAACTGATATTCTGACAACCCATCCCTATCCGAGATTCACCCCGAAATGTGAACAAGACCAGCTTAATACAATTCGCAACGGACTTCACGCCACTGCAGAATCCAGATTGTATGCCGACATCGGCAACCGTCCATGCGTTCCAGAGGAGCTCGGCACTCTGGGACCGGTTGTGTGCAGTGAAAAAAATGCAGCCGCTTATCTCCGGACAACATTATTCTCCAGTTGGGCGCATGACTGTCGCGGCCTGCTCTGGTGGTGCGCTTATGACCAGGATCACCTGAACTTTCCGCCTTACGAATGGGTTGGACTTGAGCGGGAATTGGGTTTAATCAGAAATAACCGGGAAGCCAAGCCGACATGCGATGCGATGTTGGATTTTAGTCAGACACTGAATAAAATGCCGCTTAAAACGTTACCGGAATTTAGAAAAAATGCGGTATGTATTTTGACTCGCAGACAAGATCAATGGAGCATTGCTTTCAGTTCGTTTATTCTCGCCAAACAGGCTGGGTTTGATATTGAATTCCAGTATACAGATCAACCGCTGAAAAAGTCTGATTTCTACATCATTCCATCAGTTGCCAGCAGTTTCTCGCTTTACCGTTCAGAATGGTTGACGTTACTTAAGCGCGCGCAGTCCGGCGCAACGGTACTTATGACTTACGATAACGCGTTTATTCAGCCGTTTGAAAATGTTTTTGGCATCGAAGTTGAATCCCGCGAGAAGACTTTGCATTCTGAACGTTTCAAGCTTGACGATAAACTATTGACTTGTGTGTATAATGATATCATGCTTAAACTTAAATGCACTACTGCGGAAGTCCTGGTGGCAGATATGAAAGACAATCCATTGCTGACCTGTAACAAGTACGGCAAAGGCAAGATGTTGTTCCTGAACATTCCGCTGGAAAGATATTTAAGTGA
>JBAYVM010000251.1:0-4985 GCA_041674645.1 Victivallaceae bacterium
GAACTGCCGTCCGGACATATCATGATCCCGTGGATGGGCGGCTTCTACTACAACTCCGGTTACGAGGCTCCGATACCATCTAAAACGGAATGTCGTTCCCTGCTTCAGCATATCCGTCTCCGGGGTTCTGCAGGCTATTACACCTGGAGCAACGGCGACAATACCAACTACACCTCCAAGGTAGATTATCGGGATGACATGTACGCCAACGCATGGCAACCTTTGGACTGGTTCTTCAGCTACCCCGCTTCCGAAGTTATTTTCAACCTCGCCACCAACAAGACCGGCGGCGTTGAATGGTCTGGCATGCGACGCGGCAATCGCTGCCTGTTCATCTTCTCCAACTACACCGGCAACGCGGTGCAGGTTAATCTTCCGGGCACGGTTGAGAACCTGCCTGCCCAGTCACCGTCAATTGCCTCGGGGGAACACCTGATGATGGACTATATTGTCGGGCCACTGAGCTACTGGAAGCTGGACGAAAATACGGAAAACAACGTTTATGATAAAATGGAAGGAAACTATAGCGGAACAATAACTGGTGCATCATGGAGCGCAGGGAAAAATGGTAGCGCGTTGACTTTTGACGGAATTGGCGGCGGAGTCAACTTCGGTGACATACTGGATATTGGAACAAAAGACCGAAGCGTATCCTTGTGGTTTAAAACTACCGACTCCAGCAACCAAAAATCCCTCATATCCAAAGGCTACAGCTGTACCAGCAATGAGTTTTCTCTATATCTTTACAGTGGAAATATCATCGGCCTGATGGATATTAATGGAACAGATTATATTGTCAGTTCGAATCAAACAGTTAATGATGGACAATGGCATCATGCCGTGCTTACAATAGCCCGAAATGACAAGATGTCGCTTTATCTTGACGGAACACTTAAAGCAAATGTTGATGTCAGTGCTGTTGCTTCAGTTAATGCACAAAACAACTACAATTTATACCTCGGACGTTCTCATTACGGACAATATTTTGCAGGAACCATTGACGAGGTTAAAATATTCTCCAGTGCGCTGACTGAACAGGAAGTGTTTGACGAGTACGCCGCCGTGCTCAATCTGCATTTCAATGAACGCCAAGACTCGACTGTCGCGGACGACAGCATCTACAGCAACGACGGCACCGTCAGCAGTGGCTCATGGACCAACGGTAAATCCGGCAGCTGCCTTAACTTCACCGGCGGCTACGACAGTTTCAGCGTTACGGACTCTTCGTCCCTGGACCTGTCAAGCGAGATATCCGTGGAAACCTGGTTCTACCCGACTGCGTACGGTTCCGGCTACGCCACATTCCCGGTCAGCAAGTGGGCCCGCTACAATACTTCAACTGCGAACTTTACCATGTACTTCTTCGGCGCGACCGCCGGTAGCAATTACAAGAAAATATGCTTTGCGGCCAATGCCGGGGGAACATGGAAAACAGTTTCGCCGACCTACAGCATTGACCAGCTCAACACCTGGTACCATATCGTCTGGACTTACTCCGCCACTAACGGCGGCAAACTCTATGTCAACGGCGTCTCCCAGGGCAGCGCGGTCGGCTCCGGCAGTCTGTACATAAACAATTCCAACGTTGTCATTGGCGATCAGGTTCAAGGCAAAATTGACGAGGTTAAAATATTTAACAAAGCTTTAAGTGAAGACGAAGTTATACGTCAATATAATCGATATTAATTAAAACTTATTACAAACTACAATATCAAAAATTTAAAACAGCGCGGGCTGGAAAGAGTCGGGAGGAATTTCAGGTTCAGCTTTTTTTCTAGCGGTTTTCGGTTTTGCCTGAGCGGTTGCAACGGGAGCGGCAGGCGGAGCGTAATTATCTTCAGCTTCCCGCGCCTGGTGGTGGGCCGCCAGTGAAGGTTCACCGTCATCCGCCATGGCGTTGTTTTCAAGATTTTCGAGAATTTCGTTGGCGCGTTCAACTACCGCGTCGGGCAGTCCGGCGAGTTTAGCCACATGGATTCCGTAACTTTTATCGGTGCCGCCGGGAACGATTTGCCGCAGGAAAATAATCTGATCGCCATATTCTTTGACAGCGACATTATAATTTTTTACGCCCTGTTTGGTCAGCGCCATTTCTGTGAGTTCATGGTAATGAGTGGCGAATTGAGTACGGCAGCGGCAACCGGGATTGTCATGCAGGAATTCCGCCACTGCCCAGGCAATGCTTAGTCCATCGAAGGTGCTGGTTCCGCGCCCGATTTCATCAAGAATAACCAGACTTTTTGGCGTGGCATGATTCAAAATGTTGGCGGTTTCAACCATTTCCACCATGAATGTGCTTTGGCCGCGGGAAATATCGTCCGCCGCCCCTACCCGGGTAAAAATCCGGTCAACCAGGCCGATAGTCGCTCTTTCCGCCGGAATAAACGAGCCCATTTGCGCCATCAGCGCCAACAGAGCAGTTTGACGAATGTAAGTGGATTTACCGGCCATATTCGGTCCGGTGATAATCATCATCCGGTTGCGGTCGCCGTCCAGCACCACGTCATTCGGCACAAACCGTCCGCTTTGCATGGCGGCATCCAATACCGGATGTCGTCCGGCAGTAATAATTAACGCTTCATCATCGCTGATCCGGGGACGGACATAATTGAAACGTCTGGCGCATTCAGCCAGCGACGCCAATACATCGATTTCCGCCACCGCAGTGGCAGTGTCCTGAATTTGTCCGGTATATTGTAGCGCGAACTCGCGCAATTCTTGAAAGAGTTGATATTCCAGCGCTTTCGCCTTGTCTTCGGCTCCGAGGATTTTGCTTTCAATCTCCTTGAGTTCCGGCGTGATAAAACGTTCGGCGTTGACCAAAGTCTGTTTCCTGATATAATCTTCCGGCGCCAACGACAGATTGCTTTTGCTGATTTCAATATAATAGCCGAAAACCTTATTGAACCTGATTTTCAAAGATCTGATTCCAGTGCGTTCCTGCTCTTTAGTTTGAATCGCACTCAACCAGCTTTTTCCTTCAGTGGAGGCGCGCCGCAATTCATCGAGGTCGGCATGATAACCTTCACGAATAATATCGCCGTCAGTCAGTGACAGTGGCGGTTCTTCTGCAATGGCGCGGTGAATTTTCTCTGTCAGTTCCGGAAGTTCGTTAATCTGCGCTTTTAAATCGTTAAGTAATGGAATATCAAAAACATCCATCAAAGCACGAACGCCAGGCATAATGGCCAGACCGTTTGCCAGCGCCTGCATATCGCGGGCATTCGCGTTGCCGATATTGAGTCGGGCGATAATGCGGTCCAAATCGCGCACGGTGGCGATAACTTCGCGGATTTCCGCCAGCGTCAACGGGTCGTCTTTAAATGCTTCAACCACATCCAGCCGGGAATTTATCCGTTCCCGGTCATACAACGGACGCAGTATCCAGTCGCGAAGCAACCGGCCGCCCATCGGGGTTTCAGTCTCATTCAACACATGCAACAGCGTGCCTTCTTTGGCGGAACCGAACATCGGCTCCACCAGCTCCAGATTGCGTTGCGAAATCGAATCCAGCTCCATGTAACTGCTGTTGCTGTAAGAAGTCAGTTTGCGAACGTGCGTGGCGCTTTGCCGCAAATTTTCGGTAGCGTAATATAAAACTGCACCGGCGGCGCAAACGCCAAGTCGCAAATTGCGGCAACCGAATCCGTCCAGCGACGCCACGCCCAAGTGCCGTTTCAAAAGTTCTTCGGCGCAATCAAAAGCAAAAATCCAATCCGCCTGAGTTGTCCATAACATTTTTCCGCCAGCCAGCGGTGTGCTTTTTTCGCGTTCCCATTCTTCAAACAACGCTTCAGGAACAATACATTCTTTTGCGCCCAGACGGTTAAATTCAGTTTCCACTTTTTCCAATGATTCAATTTCAGTGACTTTGAACTCACCGGTGCTGATATCCAATGACGCCAGCCCGTAAGCGCCTTTCCGGGCAACCAACGCCGCCAGAAAATTATTTTTCTCCGGCATCAGCACGGAACTGTCGATCACGGTGCCGGGAGTAATAACGCGAGTAATCTGACGTTTGACCAGTCCTTTCGCCAGTTTCGGATCTTCCATCTGTTCAGCAATCGCCACCTTGACTCCGGCATTCAACAGCCGCGGCAGATGACTTTCCAGCGCGTGATAAGGGAAACCGGCCATCGGCACGCCGCCGCGTTTCGTCAGCGTAATATCCATAATCGCGCTGGCACGGGCGGCATCATCAAAAAACATTTCGTAAAAATCACCCATGCGAAACAATAAAATCGCATCGCCAGGAATTTCCGACTTGGCCTGCTGATACTGTTTCATCATCGGCGTCAACATTATTTCGGTCATAGAATCCGGTTCCTTCAAGGTTGCTGATAGTCCTTATAATATTGACTGATATTTTCTTTTGTCCAGAACATACCGGAAAAAATAGAGTTAAATCTGCCGCAATCAATATTAGGTTCTTGTAAAAAAAACCACCGTAGCTGATAAATGCCGCAGAAATGCAGTTTTGCGGCTTTCTCGGCTTAATTCCAATATTGACTTAATCTTATTGGCGTGTATTTTTATAAACCGTTCCAAATTCAACCCGAAAATCATTTCTGGAGAGCAAAAATGACAATATCAAAAACCGTTTCAGTCAAGATTATTACTGGTCTATTGTGTTGCGCCGCAGCTGGTTGCTCCTGCGTATCCTTCACGCCTTCAACCGGCGTTACCGTAGAAAATCCGATGCCGACAACAGTCCAGTACCGGATTGACAACGCAGAAATCATCACGCTTAACCAGCTCAACAGTGAAGCGCATCTATCCTCGCTGGAATTACAAATGCTTAACTGTTCAACCAACAATCAGCCGGAAAATGATTTTGAAGCCTACTGGAATAAAATCACTCCTCAAATATACAGTGCGTCAGGAACTCAGAGTAAAGTATCCTCCAACACCGTATCGCTCAGCATTTTCACCAGAACTTTAGCGCCGACAGTTTTCAATAACACTCCAAACGCAATCCCGGTTAA
>JBAYVM010000252.1:0-4984 GCA_041674645.1 Victivallaceae bacterium
AAAAATTGGCGACGTCAAGAACCCGGGAAATCGTGAACCCGTCGCCTTGGAGATTGGCTCTGCCTGCCGACAATGTTTTAGTCTGCCAGTTGAGTTTTTCGTAAGCCCCCGCTGAAATTGCCATTACCAGCGCCAAAAACGACCACAAAGACTTTCTTGCGAAATACATAATCCGCCCCTTCATTAAAAAATTTGTTGTTAAAAAACTCCACACAATTTGCAATTATTATTTAGGATAATATAATAATGAATTATGTCAAGCGGAGAATTAAAAATGTTTCAAAAAAAGTTTTTGTCAGCAGTTTTCGCGGTTCAGATTGTTTGTTTTTTAACGCTTTCTGCAGCGGTGGCGGATGTTCAAAGTGTTAAGGTTAAAGCACGTGCGCCAAATAACAAGCTGGTGGAGATTTTCTACCGGGTTCCGGCCAACTATGATTCTAAAGCAAAACGTCTTTATCGTGTACTGGTACTTTTTGGCGGCAGGAATGGTTCTGGCAAGAACATCGTTGGCAACGGTTTCGGGTTTGGGGCGTGGGCGGATCAGAATGATATTTTTCTGGTTTCTCCGACATTTAAAGACGATAAATACTGGGAGCCGGAAAAATGGTCTGGCAAGGCGTTGTTTGACGGTTTAAAGGAGATTAAGAAAAAGTACAATATTTGCGATAAAAAGATTATGTATTACGGTTTTTCAGCCGGATCACAATGTTCAAACTTATTTCCCGCCTGGCGACCTGAATCTTGCGTTGCCTGGGTTTCCCATGGTTGCGGCGTGTTTCACTCTCCCGGCAGAAAGATGGTGAATTGTCCGGGGCTGGTGACTTGTGGCGATGCTGACATTATGCGTTATATTCTGACCCGCCGTTTTGTTGACGCCTGTCGCAAACTTAACTTAAACATACTGTGGAAATCCTATCCTAACCTGCCGCATGAAGTTCCGAAAGAATCTTCTGATTTAGCCAGAGTATTTTTGGCATACCACCACGAACAGAATATCAGCGATTTACAGACCGGGTTACATATTTCAGGGGGGGAAGACCGTAAGCTGTTATATGTCGGCGACGACCAGGAGAATCGCTTCTGGCCGGTGACAGACCCGGCGGCAAAAAATATTGAGCGAGAAGACCGGGTGGAATTTTTTACCCGTCAACTGGCGTTGGCCTGGGGCAGCGAGGCGAAGCCGAGAAAGTGAGGAGTGAGAAGTGAGAAGCGGGCGGCGGTCAGCCCTGCTGACAGGGTTATTGAAAATGTGGCAACGTAATGTGTGTTATCAGGAGCGGACATTGGAGTCCCGCTTTGCGGGATCCGTGGCAACCTTTAAAAGAAGTTATGACGGAGCATAACCCTCCAAAAATATCAAGATTGAATATCCAAACGATGAACAAGGAAAAGACATGATTAAAAAAATAGTGATATTGGCAATATTTCTGCTTCCGGCGGCGATATTCTCCGCTGATGTTGCGAAATTATCCGCGTTTACTGTCAATACTGTTGCGCCAGCCAACCGGACGCTTGAATGGGCATTGAGAGTTCCGGTAAAATATTCTCCGGACAGTCCAATTATGGTTTTGTTTGGCGGCCGCAACTGGGACGGGAAAAAAGCAATCAATGGCTATCATTTTGACCGTCTGGCCAATCAATACGGACTGTTTCTGATTTCTCCATCATTTAAGAATGATAATTACTGGGAACCGGAGAAATGGTCTGGTCAGGCTATGCTTGACGCGGTAAAATTTGTCCGGAAAAAGTTTGGATTGAAAGAGAGCAAATTGTTTTACTATGGTTACTCAGCAGGGGCGCAATGCGCCAATCTATTTTACAACTGGAAACCGGAAATTGTCGCGGCCTGGGGCGTTCATGCCTGCGGAGTGTGGTTCAAGCCGGAAGCTGTGCCGGTTGCGTCGTGCCCGGCATTAATCACTTGCGGCGAAAATGACGAAGCGAGATGGCAGCTAAGCGCGGGCTTTGTCCGGGCGGCCAGAGAAAAAGGGTTTCAATTAATCTGGCGGGATTATTCCGGCGGACATGAATTGAACAAAGAAGCACTGAAGCTGGCGGAGGCATTTTTTGAGGATGTTCTGTCCGGACGGGTTACGCCGGTTTATATCGGCGACGACCAGACGATGCGGCGTTATGCCGCCGGTTCCGGCAAGGCAGCCGGAATTGACCATGAGTTCCGCAATGTTTTTTGTTCAGACAAAGTTGCGGCAATCTGGCAGAACAACTCCAACCATTGAGAATGCTGACATGGAATTTACTTATCACGGTCTGGTTAGATACGGTTTTGGTTTCTTCAATCCCAACCATGCGGCGGCAATGATTGCCTGTCTTTTGCCGCTCTGCTGGAGCGTCAGGGTTTTTGTGAAAAAACGAGAGTTGGTCTATCTGGCGGTTGCGGTGGAAATAGTTCTGTATCTTGCCTTAATCTTTACCTATTCCCGCGCGGGATTTATTGCGGTGCTGGCGGAGGGATTAGTTTTTGTCCTGTTGAAAAATTATCTTGTCCATCCTGAGCACTCTCTTCGTGCTTTGCGCATTTTTCCCAACAGAAAAATTGCCATGACGGTAGCGATTCTTACTTTGGCTATTGCTGTTTCTTGCGGTTTTTTGGTGCGTTGCGTCAACTGGATATCCGCGCCTGACCGGTCTGTAACCAACCGGTTGACACTTTTACATGGAGGCTTTAAAATGCTGGCGGACAATCCGTCCGGAGTCGGTTCCGGCATGTCAGGACTGATTTATACGACATTTTATCAGCCGGTGGAATCTACCCTGCAATATCGCACAATGGTGAACAGTTTTATGACTTTTGCCGTTGAAAACGGATTAATGTGGACTTGTTTGATGATGTTATGTTTTGCTTTGCCGGTATCGGCGGCAGTTATCCTGATTAGAAGACATAAGTTGTCCGTATGTAAAAGCAGTTGGCTGATAACCGGAATTTGTATTATATCCGGAGTTATTGTCTCCGGACTGGGGTCAAGTTGCTTTGATTTGAATGTGCTGGGCGTCGATTCGGGATTTATTGACTATCCTGACCGCATAATGCGAATATTGCTTCTGGCATGTCCGGTTATTACGCTTGCGGTGATTTTTGGCATTGTTGTATCCGAAAAACACCGTTTGTATGAACATGGCGCAATTCTAACCGGACTGGCAATAGTTTTTCTATTATTATGTGTGCCGGGGGTTGTTGTTTCAAGCATAAACAACAGTAACGGCGTTTATCAAGTCTGCTCAAAAAAAAGCGGCAGATGGCTGAAATACGTGCCGCCTGGACAAATTCAGGAATCTAATAACGCAATTGTGCTGGGTAGCTGTGCGGCATGGGATTTGAAGAAGCTGGCGGATTTTATAAAAAAACAATTTCCGGATGATAATATTTTTATTCCGTTAGGCCAGACATCGGGTTTGCCGGTTCACGGAAAAATAATATTATGCGGCAAAAGTTGTCGGCAGGCTAAACGCTTCAGTGAATACGAGCAATACTGGCTGCTGCCGGAAGTGCCGCCGCCGGAACAGTATCCAACGGGATTGAAAAAAATCTATCTC
This sequence comes from Victivallaceae bacterium, assembly GCA_041674645.1. Lineage (GTDB taxonomy): Bacteria > Verrucomicrobiota > Lentisphaeria > Victivallales > Victivallaceae > JBAYVM01. The sequence continues at coordinate 3,553 of JBAYVM010000252.1, forward strand.
AGTTGCTATGATGAATCCGGATATAACCGGTTATGGAAAAGCCAGGCCGAGCAAATAACCATACTCATCGAAAATGTAGATTAACCTGAAAAAACAGCATGCTTCAAAAGAAGTTGACACTTTGTCGAGAAGCATAAACTATTTGACTGCATATGCTCCGAGACTACGGCTCTGGATTGTAATGAGTTCCGCAGGAATGTTCAATGTTGTGGCAGCGTCCGTTGTCAAAAAACATCCCAAAATTCAAGTTCAGCAGGAACGGCGCATATTCTCCCGATTATGCCAATCTTTTGAGTTCGCGTTTGAGAAAGCTCCAGCTATCTTTGACCATTATTTGAAACATGCCAGGCTGAATCGCTATTTTCAGAATATTTTGAGCCAATTGTAAAAGTAATATTTTGCAGGAATTCAGAATAAATGGTACAGTGTTAAAAAGAAAATTTGAACTGAATTAGAATTTATTCTGACTTCTATCTACTCATTTGAAACTTAAATTTCGTTCTTATTTGATAGAACTGCAGGAACCGCAGTCCGTCGCTCTTTTGAAACTTAACCTTTTATCTTTTTACTTTTGTCTTTCGTTTCTTATTTGATAAAACTGCTGGAACCGCAGTTAAACGCTGACTGACTACTTTTGCAATTACCTCATTTTAACTGTGATTATTCAACGCGTCAAGCTGACGTTCGCAGTCAATCGTTATAATCTGCTCCAGCAACAAGTCAAGTTCACCTTCCAGCAGAATAGGCAAAGCATAAAGCGTAATGCCATAGCGATGATCGGTCACCCGGTTTTGTGGAAAATTATAGGTTCTGATACGTTCGCTCCGGTCACCAGTTCCAACTTGAGCTCGTTTATCCGCCGCCTGTTTCGCGGCCTCTTCCCGCTGTTTAACTTCCAGCAGCCTGGAGCGCAGAATACGTATGGCAATTTCTTTATTACGATGTTGAGATTTTTCCTGTTGACTGGCGACAGAAACTCCAGTCGGAATATGAGTAACTCGCACCGCGGAATCTGTTGTATTAACGCATTGTCCGCCGGGACCGGAAGAGCGAAAAACATCAAACCGGAGGTCTTCCTGGCGAATATCAATATCAACTTCTTCCGCTTCCGGCATCACTGCCACAGTAACGGTCGAAGTGTGAATCCGTCCACCGGATTCAGTTGTCGGAACCCGTTGCACCCGGTGAACACCACTTTCGTATTTCATTCTGGAAAATACGTCTTCGCCGGACAGCGAGAACGCCAGATTCTTAATCCCGCCGAGATCGCTGGCTGTCATATCAAGAATTTCCAGCTTCCAGCCGCGTTTTTCTGCGTATCTGGAATAAAGCCGGTACAAATCTCCAACAAAAAGCGCAGACTCATCGCCTCCGGCGGCAGGGCGAATTTCGATAATAATATTACGAGAATCGTTAGGATCAGGCGGCAACA
>JBAYVM010000253.1:0-4983 GCA_041674645.1 Victivallaceae bacterium
AAAAACCCGAAAGGGGAAAAGTTCATCAAGGAGATGCCGTTTTCGGTGTAGTCGCGTCCGTCTCGGACGCCAAATATTCGCACTCTCCGCGCTTCCTTCCTGCGGTGGGCAAGCCGCAGGAGAAAGTCTTTCGCCGGTTTAAGGCTAAACCTGGCGCTACATAAATAAGAGGTTTCGACGGAGCGAAACCCTCCAGTTTAAACTTTTTTACTCTTGAGGCGTGGAATCTACTTCAGTTTCACTTGTCTGGTCAGGGCGATATTTCATCTGCGCACCTCTCAGAAAATTGCGCAAAATCTGATCTTTGCATTCTCGATAGTGTTTGTGATCCGGCTTGCGGAAAAACGCGCTTAATTCGTGTTTACTTATGGGTAAACCAGCCAAGTCCAAAATTTCCAGAACATCTTCCGCTTTCAGGTCTAAGGCAATTTTCAATTTCATGAAAACGATATTGTTGTTCAAACGCCTTTCCAGTGGCGGTTTAGGCCCTTCTTTTTTGCCGCGCCGATCGTTAATCAGACCATTCAAAAAAATAGCCAGCTCAGTGTCACCGCATTCCAGAAATGAAGGTTCTTCCTCTTTTTTTAACCAATTGCTTACCTGTTCACGGGTTACTTGATGATCTGCTGAAGCAAAGATGGCAATCATTTTCGAATCTGTAAAGTCGAAGACATAGCGGATACGGCGCAAAATATCGTTGTTCGTCATAAATGTGTCCTGATTTTAGTTGCAGTTGAGTCACAACAACTTTCTGCCTGTTTAATTGTTAGATTTGTACTGTACTGTTCGCGAGACAAATGTCAAGCTAAGAAATTTTGAACTGAATATTCAACCTCGAACAAGGAATGTCCAACGTTACATGTTTTAAGCTATTTTATTGATAACTATTCAAACTTGTTCCAGTTTTTCAATATTTGGAAATTGAGTGTTGGATATTGGGTGTTCAAATGAGCCCGTTTGTTGTTTCGCATGAATCTGCTGGCGGTTTTATTGTAGATTCAATCGTTTTATTAGATTTTTCTGATGTCAGAAATAGGAACAATATTGCTCCAAATATTGGGCATGTAAATGCCATGCCTTCGTCGCCGTATATTAATCCTTCGTACATACTGATAATTGTTAAAATCATCCATAGAAAAATAAATAATGAGCGTATCCATTCCAAAAATGAGCCTGGTTTTGATATTTTACAATTACATGGAAGCTGGCGGCCTAACGACAGGAGCAACAATATGAGAGAAGAGATAATCCCACATATAATCCAGAAAATACACTCCCCTGCTATCGGGATTCCAATAGAATCACCCCACATTGGATAATCAAAACGATTTTGCCTTAATGCATAATACCACACTGTCAGAGGAATTTTCATTCCCCAAAGAGAAAGCCAAATTGCCAAAAGAATCAATTCTCTACGCATCCATGCACATTTGTAGTAAGCTCGCAACATGATTATTGCGATGAGCATTCCTAAACCACTTGTTAATAAACCTCGACCAAGATCAGATAGACGTTTGTGTGGGGTTTCGTATGATTTTAATTTTAGATACCATTGTGAAAAACGTTCAGCTCGCGGCAGGTTTTCAAGTTCTCTGGAAATTCTGGCAGGGGCATCTTCATCTGTGTAAACCGGTAGAGAATTGGCATAGGTAATTAATACTCCTCCCGCGATACACAGCAAAACACTGAGTGTTATTGTCAATTTCAATTTCAAGTTCATTTTTATCGTTTACTTTACGTTGTTCTGAGGTTTTTCTAGATAGTCGCAGCCTCAGGTTAGGCTAATCCAGCCGACGGTATGCAGAAATGCCAGCATCACTGCCGCCGGAGCGATAAAACGGATTAAAATTCCCCAGAGCGCTGCCAGCGTGATTACATGATATTTTTCGTTATTGTGGCTCGGGTCGTCTTTCAATCCAGACAGCAGTGAAATCAGGTGGACATCGGCAAAATTGCTTGAGCCGTGGCGGATTTCCTCCACCGCTTTTCGCGTTCCCCAAATCCAGCCGACAAACAGCGAAGTCAGCATGCCGCCCCACGGCAAGAGCCAGTTGGAGCCGAGATTGTCCAATACATCGAAGAAACTGCTCCCGGCGGTTCCAAAGAGCGTAATGAATGTTTGTTGCAACCATTCAATACGGTCCCAGTCGCCGATGCTGATAGCGCATAAAGCGCCCAGCAGGAAAATGATAAAACCTATCACACAGGCGGCAACTTTACGATTCCATTTTCTTTCATCTACAAAATACGCGGTTACTACTTCCAGCAGACTGACTCCGGAAGTCAAAGCCGCTACCAGCAACAACAGGAAAAACAGTGTAGCCCAGAACATTCCAAGCGGCATGTTATTGAATACTGCGGGCAAGGTTTGAAATACCAGACCGGGGCCGGATGCCGGACTGAATCCTTCGGCAAAAACCGCCGGAAATATCGCCAGCCCAGCCATTAATGCGACGAGTGTATCCAGCGCAGTAACGGATAGGGTGGATAAAAACAAATTCTGATCTTTCTTGACATAGCTGCCGTAAGTAATCATCGCGCCCATGCCCAGGCTCAGGGAGAAAAACGCATGACCCAACGCCACTAGAACACTTTCCTGGTTAAGTTTGGAAAAGTCCGGACTCAGGAAAAAACGCACCCCGTCCATAGCGCCTTTCAGGGTGATTCCACGAATAATTAGCGCCAGCAGCAACAGGAAAAGCAATGGCATTAAAATTTTTGAAGATTTCTCAATTCCGTCTTTCACGCCCAGACAGACAATTCCTACGCACATCAACATGAACAGCAAGTGAAAGGAAATCGCGTAGAAAGGATTGTCCATGAAAAGCGCAAATTGCTGCCCGGCGATCGAGGTTAATAGACTTTTGGGATAATTAGTTTGTCCGTCGGCGTTTTTTTGCATTCCGCCGCGGCGTTGCACGAGGTCTTGCAACAATTTATCCTGCCCCGCTTGACTGCTGAGCGTTTCCGTGAAAACAGTTTGAAATTCCCGTTTGTTCAGCTGAGCTTCTGATATTGGAATAATTACTTTAAAGGTTTTTGCAGCGTAGTTGACTGCGCTGGTTTGCGCTGATTGTTTGAGTTCAGCCGCTTGCTGCGCCGGAGAAATTAAATGCAATTGCGCTTTTTTGTCAATTTCCGCTTGCTTATCAGGGGGAACTGTTTTTACGTCATTAAGAATTATATTGGCGAGCAACGCTGAAGATTGAACTTCCGGGGCGGTTTTGATGTCGCCGGTGGCGCTTTTCAGCGTATAACCAATCGTCCAGCCGGCAACCACGCTGTAGAAAGCCAGAATCACAAATCCGGCCAGCACGCCCATTGCGCCCACGACCGTCCAACTGAAAGCAAATACGGTTCCGCCAAGCAGTACGCAAAGCGTTCCGAATCCCCAGTGTTTGAAGCAGATTAGCCCAACTCCGACGATAATTAATCCCAGCCCGAGCAGATGCGCCGCCATTGATTTTTTCGGAGTAAGCTGTTTGAACGCACCCACCGGATTTTTCTGAGTCTTTCGTCCGAGCGTGATTTCGCAGAGCATTACCGGCAGTCCGATGACCAGAATACAGGCCAGGTAAATCAACACAAACGCGCCGCCGCCATTCTGTCCGGTGATGTAGGGAAATTTCCAGATATTGCCCAGCCCGACGGCAGATCCCGCCGCCGCCAGCACAAAACCTAAACTGCCGCTCCAGTGCTCCCGCTTTTCCTTGTTCTTGCTCATATTAACCAGCTCCGAAAATTAGTTGTTTTTACTGCTGCAAATTATGATTTTTTAAAATAACCCGCTTGAAGCAATTTTCAATATTGTCTTTCGCCACAAACATAGGTTCGTAGCGCGAGCCCACGAGTTTAGGAATCGACGCAGTCGAGGAGCAATCCCGCGGTTGCGGGAATATTTTGTACGCCCATTAAGGTTTACCCGCCTAAGGCGCGGCACGATTATGCGTAGCGTTGAAGAATTTTTAACCACGGAAAACTCGGAAGACACAGAAAAGTTCACCAAAGGAATGAAGTTTCCGGTGTAGTCGCGTCCGTCTCGGACGCCAAATATTAGCGCTCTTCGCGTGAGAAAATATTTTACCTTCATCTGTTGGATATTCAATCTTTATTCCCCGATGCTTCCGCTCTGTCGAAACATTTTCCGGTGTAGTCGCGTCCGTCCCGGACGAAAAGAATATAAACGCAAAGTCGCAGAGAACGCAAAAAAAACAAAATCTTCACCATGAAGGGAATGAAGTTTCCGGTGTAGCCGCGTCCGGACGCTGATATTCTGGAAAACGTCTCCTCACTCCTCACGTCTCACTCCTCACGTCTCGCTTCTCACGTCTCGCTTCTCACGTCTCACGTCTCACTTCTCCGTCTCACGTCTCACTTCTCACGTCTAACTTTTCACTTTTCACTTTTCACTTTTCACTTCTCATTTCTCACTTTTAACTTTCTGCTTTTTTGCTTAAGCCGGGTTTCCCGCCTTGAAAAGATCAACTGCTGGATTAAAAGTATAAGGTGTTTAACTCAGAGATAAATTATATGGCTTTATTGGAAGTAGAAAATCTAAAAGTATGGTATCCGGTGCGCGGCGGCTGGTTCGCTCCGAAACAGTTTGTCCGGGCCGTTGACGGCGTAAGTTTTCACCTGGAAGCAGGCGAAACGCTGGGGCTGGTCGGCGAAAGCGGTTGCGGCAAAAGCACGCTGGGTAAGACTTTAGTCCGGCTGGAAGAGCCGGTCGGCGGAACGTTCCGGCTTGACCAGGTGGAAATCGGCCGCCTCAAAGGTCGTGAACTGCGCCGGGCCAGAAAAAAATTCCAGATGATTTTTCAGGATCCTTACGGTTCGCTCAATCCGCGCATGACCATATTCAACGCCATAGATGAAGTGTTGCGACTGCATACGGCATTCAACCGGCCGGAACGTAAAGATCGGGTGGTGGAATTGTTAAAAATGGTCGGATTGGAAGCGGCGCAGATGTACCGCTACCCGCAT
>JBAYVM010000254.1:0-4977 GCA_041674645.1 Victivallaceae bacterium
GAAATTATTGTTCATTGAAATATCCAGACCGGGTCTGGTGCATACGTACGCTCCGGCTTGGCGGCAAATATTGTTCAGCAATTCTGAGCTCAAACCAGCAGCGGTTGCAACATAAACCGAAGTCCAGTCTGGAAATTCTTTTACAGCAATTGCGCCCTGACCGGTCTGTTGATAGGAGGCAATGGTTTTAGCCTCCGGATCACTGATAAAGAAATACGGTGCGTTGTAATAATCTTCTTTGTTATATCCAAGTGTATCACCGTTTTTTTCAACTGATGAAATATCCTGCCTTTCCAGCAAGCCCTGCGCAAACAGATGGTCACTTTTTACCGCGACTGTTGATTTGTCTATTTTATTTGTGGAATACTGGATGTTGATTCCAGTGAGTTGTTTCATCGAATTGACCGATCTGGAAGTTTCTCCAACAAAACCGGCGGCATACAGCCAAACCAGAGTTTTTTTGTTCTTTTTCAGTTTTGCATAAATTTCATTGCGTTGTTTATCCAGCCGGTAACTGTGATTAAAGACGAAGACTTTATACTGGTCAATCAGTTCCGGATGCGTGATTAAATCTTCCATTAAAATATAATCGAACGGCACACCGGAATTGCCGATGGCATGTATTTGGTCGTGAGTATTGACAATAGTTTCAAAAATATATCTTTTTGAGCCAATTGCCGTCCAGTACAACGATTCTTCATCCAACACCACCAGTAAATCTGTACGTGAAGTCTTTTGTTCAATTTCTTTGGCGTACAGAGATGAGTAAGTATTAAAATCTTCTCCTATGTCTTTAGCTATTTCTTTTTGAAACCATCCCCAATGCATATCATAAAACCAGTACCCCTGATTACTGGCAATCATTTGACCGGTCAGTTTTCTCAACCCGGACTGCCACATTGAAAATGACTCCATCTGTCCAAGCTTAGCAGTCTTGACTTCGGAATCTCCGCGCGTCCTGCAGTATGTGCGAAGGTCAAATTCTCCAATGACCAATTTATTATGAAGATTGTACGATTTCAAGACTTGAGGGAAGTTGAAACTTATTCCCGGGTCTCTTTTGGCATATGACGGCTGCGGAGCAGTCATGTCGAAAACATCGGAATTGAAAAATTGATTCATGCTGTAGGTTGAGACATAAGATCCCCCATGCGTTGACATCAAATATTTAATCGACAAGGCCTTTTTTCCCAATGCTTTCTTGGCCGCCAATGCAAAATTTTCCTGAATTTTGAGAATTTCAGATTGCGAGAATTTCCAGTAATCATACCAATCCATATTTACTGCCGGGTCTAAAAACCGGTTGTCACTCTGGATTGCAATTGGCAGCGCGGCGTTTTCAAACGTTACCTCCGGCTTGTTCCAGGCAGTGCGCAAGGCTTCGACAGTTTGGTATTTATTGCGCAAATAACCGCGAAATGCGGCCAGCGCATGTGAACTGTAATCCAGATACGGCATCGCGAACTGGTCATCATGTCCGCCGACAATTTGCACTCCAATCACACGTTTAGACAGCCCGTTTTCGTTAAGTTTTAATAAAAACAATCTCATGGCCTCTGTCATATCCTGTTGCCATTTTTTTGAAAAATATGATGGCCATAAAACAGTTCTGTCCGGCAAATCTTTTGTAAAACCTTTAATGTGAATTGTGCTTCCATAAGCTTTCTGCCCTTGAGCATCAACCCAGGCTTCAGTTGGATTATCATTTACATAATCCGCATACCGGTAAAGCTTCAATTCTAAAAGGAATAGCGAGTCGGGCGCTGCCTTCATGGCAATTCTCAACAGTTCAATTCCTCTGTCAAAGTCAAATTTATCTTTGCCAAGATACATCCCAGGCACTAATTTATAATTAGATTTCCCTGGAGCAACTGGAATATCTTCATTTAAAATATCCCCAAAACTAAGCGCCTGCATTTGAATCCTGACACCAGCTTTATCCAACGCTCCGCCCAGATAGTTTTGAGGAGAAATATATCCGCCCTTATATATTACCGGAGGAGTTAATTTACCATCTACCAGCAACGCGGATTTCCCATTGATGTTTTTCAGTTCCGCTGTATGATTAATATCCGAAGACAACATTTTATTAAACTGCGCGTCGCTGATTTGTTCCGGCTTCCAATAATCAATCATGCGCGGATTGCTGGACAGCCAGCGGGTCTTCGCCGTGGCGAAAGGCTCAATCGCCAAATCGTCCCACCATACCGTTGCCGGGTTACCATAAATTATAATATTGACCAGAACCTGACTTGGAAGATTCTTTTTCACTTCCATATCAACCACCCGCTTCTGCCATTGTCCGGCTTGACAACTAATAATTCGCTGTTGCGAAACCAAACCATCCCATTTATCAACTGATTTGTCATATCTCAAATCATCTTTAGTCTGGCTGAGCCTTACCATGCCGAGCGTACGCTGCTGATCTTTAAGGCCGCGAGTATGATAAAAACCTTGAAATGCTACTTTTTCACCCGCCTTTACCGGAATCGCGTTCTCGCTGAATACAACAATATATCCTTTGCCATTTGTTTTGGTGATTTTCAAAGAACGTCCGCCGTTTTTAACGAAAGAGTCGTCAAATTCCACGATGCCTTCCGCGCCGTCATGCAACTCATAACTCCAACCGTCCAACCGCCCGGATTTCAACTTCTCAAATTTACCATTATATAGAAGATTGTCTTTGTTTCTAGTAATCAAATCGCCACCACGAACAGTGTCATTATTCCACCCGTCAACTCTGGTTACCGGCAATTTATCACTTGGTGAAAACGATATTAAATCTTTATATTTAGCGGTTGCCTGGATAATTGCGCGTCCTTGCGGAACCTTAACGTATGGGATTGCGGAATCTATTTCTTTGTCGCTGAACAATTCCAATTTGTCAATATAAAGTCTGGCGTTAGCAGAAGCGGCTTTCATTCCGATAACCATTTTTTGAATGACCGCGTTATCTTTCAAACCGGATTTTTCATCCAGATTAATTATCCGTTCGTGCAATTCGCCTTCCAAGGAACTGTCAACTTGCAGTTGTTTACTTACCAGCGGATAAAGCTTTTGTCCGGCAAGCGTTGGAATATAGATGATGTAACCGCCAGAACTGCTCTTGTCAACACCTTCTGCCCGATAACTGATGCGCAAAAAATTGTACTTGCGCAAATCGACTTTTCCCGTGTTCAGCAACCAACGATATTCTTTTCCCTGCTCTGGAACAGAAAACACCAGACCGGATTTTAATTTATTCACGGTCGCTCCGGCAGACGGATTTTTTACCCAGCCGGGCAATCCGGAACAATCTCCTGGAATAGACTCCAGTTCCCAGCCAATCGTTTTTACAACCGGCTTGGCAGCGGTTAAAATTAAACCGGCAAACAACATACTGATTATTGACACAATTGTAAATTTCACCTGACAAATCTCCTAAAGTCTTTATATTTTATTGTTTTATTATGTAGATAAAAAATAATTAATTAATTGGATTTTAATTTTTAATTCCAGCAAAACTATCATTATTAAAATAGCAAAACCGACATTTAAGATTCTTCAAAACCTGTTTTTCATCAATACGATAATAGCCTGATATTAGTAAAAGATTGCGATATTGCGAATTGAAATCCACACTATCGCAATTTAAAATCTATTCCAGTTTTTTCCCATTCGAAGAATTTACTTTGACATTTTTCCACCGGTAATCATCGCGTGGGAAGCCGTATGCGGTGCCGGCGTATAAGCCGAATTTCCTGGCTTTTCTGTTTTCAACATGTCCGTCAGCAAACTGCATATTAAAAGAATTTGCGTGTCTGTTCATAGGAAAATTGTCCACAAAAATGCTGGAATGAGGCGAAAAATCATATTTTAAAGCATCAATCGAATATATTAAATATGAAGGCATGTATATTTGAGTATTTTTAATGTGTCCGCCATATTGAGCGCCGGTTGATTGCCACCTTCCCCAAAGATAAGCTACTCCATAAGATACTTTATCCTTCAGTATGGTGTCGTCAGCACACTGCAACACTTTGTCAGCAAACTTTTCGCCAACACCATTACGCAACTGAGTAAACCATGGCGTCCAAGGCGATGTTGTATTATAATATTGCACCGGATAGTATCCGTTACTGTTATCCGCGTAAATAGCCATGTACAAGCCAATCTGTTTTAAGTTTCCAGCGCACTTGATAGTTTTTGCTTTATCGCGCGCTTTATTTAACGCCGGCAGCAACATTGACGCCAGAATCGCTATTATCGCTATAACGACCAAAAGTTCTATGAGCGTGAACGCCAACAACTTACGGCTTTTTGACTTTTCCATTTTTCCTTTCCTTTCTGTGGTTTGGTTTTTGTTAAACATTTTTCTTTCTCCCTTGGTTAGTCTTGGTTTTGTCGTACATTTTTATTTAATTTGTGTTTTACTTAATTTTAACCGGCGGATTCTCTTTTAACAAATTCCATTGCCAGCGATTTACTGCGTGGCGGCAGTTCAGGATTTTTCAGTCTTTCCATCAGCATTTCAACCGTCATGGCGGCCAGCTCATTATCACGGCGGTTAACGCTGGCAATTGGCGGAATGAAATGTTTTGAAAACATACTGTCGTTAAATCCAATCACCGCAACATCTTCCGGAACTTTTATTCCATTTTTTACCAGTACCGTTATCACCGCGCCAGCCACTTCGTCATTAGCAGTAATGATTGCATCGTGCTGAAAATTACCAACAGACAGCCACTCCGCAATTTCCCCCGTAATATCAGTTATTTCTGCACTGCTATTAAGCAAAAAACTGTCTTCCTGAGGAAATCCATTTATTTGCAACTCATCTTTGAATAAATCCATTCTGCTACCTTGCAACAGCTGGCTAATCATAAAGACTCTACGTCTGCCAGATTCTTTACAAAAACACAGTCATCCCTTAATTTTCTAAAACCAGCTTTTTAAGGCATAATCTGAGCGTGAGGGAAGCGATTTCCGCTACCCCCC
>JBAYVM010000255.1:0-4972 GCA_041674645.1 Victivallaceae bacterium
CGGTAAAAGCCTTGCTGCCATTGCGTAACCGGTTTACTTGCGAAGCGCATCATGAATTGAACGCACATTTTCTCCGGTTGGTTGAGGAATTCCGGGTGGCGGAAGCGGAAAAATATATTCTGCAAATAAAAAACCTCCAGAAAGCCGATTTCAGCGGATAATGATTTTACCCGGGGAAAAATGAATTTCTGATGCCTTTTATCAACATTTCCACTGCCAACGCGGCCAGCAACAGACCCATCAGCGATTCGCCGGCGTCAAGAACTTTATTCCCCAGTAAACGTCCCAGCAGTCTGGAGAAAAGCAGAATAGTCGCGCATAACGTCCAGGCAATCAGTAACGCGGCAAAACTCTCAAGGATATTGCTGTCGGCGTGTCCGCGAATGAGAATGATTGTCGCTACCGCTGACGGTCCGGCAATCATCGGCACTGCCAGCGGAACAATCAACGGCTCTCCGTCGTGCCTCATATCCGTCTCATTGGGACTGCCAAAAATCATTTTTACTGCTATCAACAACAACACGATTCCGCCGGCAATTCCCAGCGATCCTTGTGAAACTTGCAGCGCTTCCAGAATGTTCTTTCCAAACACCAGAAACATCGCCAGCACCAGCAAGGCAATCAAAGCTTCGCGAATAATAATCTTGTAATAACGTTCCGGCGGAACATGCTTCAATGTGCTGATGAAAAACGGCAAATTGCCCAGCGGGTCCATTACCAGCAGCAACAACAAGGCCGTCGATAGTATAAAATTCATTTTTCCGCTCCTGAAAACTTTGCAAAAATGGTTTCTGTACTTTATCACCGCAATTGCAAAACAAAAGTTAAAAACTCCTCGCATCCGCAAATTGATTTTTTTTGACCATCAGGAAGACCGCCTCACGCGGTGGCGCGTGGAAAGATTCAGTCACTAACAAACAATAACGGAACGCAAGATTTAAGCAGAAAATCTCATTCCACTAATTCACTGCATGAGATGTTTTCAAGTTAACAACCAACGCTAAGGATTTAATTTTACAGCGTAAAATAAATCGTTAACGCTCTTCGCTAGTGTTAAATTAGAGGGGTTGAATAATCTTATTTTCGCGGAAATTTCTGTTTGCGGAAATGTTTTGGCCTGCGGTTAATGTATATTACTTTACAAATTCTCAAATCATGGACTGCACTAAAGGAATTTTTGAAATTTTGAGCATAAATAAAACAGAGGCGATTCTTCGGAAACTGGAATGTTTTTTTGTCGAATATTCCAGTTCTTTTCTTACCGGCGAGTCGGATTTTGACCGGAATATTATCCTAAAGCAGGAACATTCGCTGCGGGTGGCGAAAGAAGCGGCGGCAATTGCCAACGCCGAAGGTTTCAATCCGCACGATTGTATTTTGGCGGAAATTTCCGGCTTGTTGCATGATATCGGGCGTTTTGAACAATATCGCAAACACCGGACTTTTGTTGATGCCAAATCGGAAAATCACGGTAAGCTGGGAGTCCGGATTATCACAGAATTGAAACTGTTGTCAGAACTTGAACAACCGCGCCGGGTGGAACTTATCACTGCCATCAGCCTGCACAACCGCAAGAACATTGCACCAGCCGTGAAAGGCCGGTGTTTAAACTTTGCCAGACTGTTGCGCGATGCCGACAAGCTGGACATTATGAAAGTCGTGCTGGATTACTACAGCCAGGATGAGGTAAACGCCTCAGTAACCCTTGATTTAGTAAACAGCCGGGAAATAACCGCTAAAGTTAAAGACGCGTTACTTAGGCGGGAAAATCCACTTATCGCCGACTTCAAAACCGTTACGGATTTTAAATTAACTCAGCTGAGCTGGGTTTTTGATTTGAATTACCAACATTCATTCAATGAGTTTAAAAAGCGCGGTTATCATCTGACTTTGAAAAAACATTTGCCAGCGACTCCGGAAGTGGAGGAAATTTGTCAAAATATCTTTGCCTATCTGGAAAATGCTTGCAGTTCACGCGTAATTGCCTCTAGGCATTGATTATTCTGGAAACCGCATTACATTAAAAAAATTAACGCGAGGAACAACAATGCTAGAGAAATTTATTGCCTGGGTAAAAGAGATTTCAGGTTTGGATGCGGATTTCCAATCAAAATTGTTGATTTCCATCGTCTCGGTTTTTATTTTATGGCTACTGTCCTGGCTGATTAAACGAATCATTTGGCGCAATACCAGCAACGCCGTTTCCCGCTACCGGCTGAACAAGGCTTTCGGCTACTGCTATATAATTCTGTTTATTTTAGTTCTGTTGCGAATCTGGTTCCGTCCGTCGTGGTCGATAGTCAATATTCTGGCGTTGGTATCGGCGGCAATGACGATTGCCTTGCAAGATCTGGTAAAAAGTTTTGCCGGCTGGATTTATATATTGACAAAACGTCCATTTTGTGTTGGCGACCGGATTCAAATCGAAGACATCGTCGGGGATGTAATTGATATCAGCGCATTCAATTTTACTTTGAATGAAATCGGCAAATGGGTGCAGGCTGACCAGAGCACCGGCCGGGTGATGCATATTCCTAACAGCGTCGTGCTGTCCAAACCGATTACCAATTTTACCGAGGGATTTCCGTATATTTGGACCGAAGTGCCGGTGCTGGTAACTTTTGAAAGCGACTGGAAAAACGCTAAAAAAATGTTGCTGAAAATAGCGGAAAAAAATTGTGAAAAACTCACCGGTCACGCCGAAAGCAAATTAAAAGAAGCCAGCAAAAAGTATATGATTTTCTACCACAAACTCACTCCCATTGTTTATACTTCCGTCAAAGATAGCGGCGTGCTGCTGACTATGCGGTTGCTGGTCGAACCAAGGCGGCGGTGCGGTTGTGAAGAAGCTATCTGGGAAGATATTCTGACTGAATTCGCCGAACATGACAACATTGATTTCGCTTATCCGACTCAACGCTTTTACGATAATCTTACCGAAGGCAAACCGGCAATTAAACCATCATGATGGCCAAGGAGCTTTTTATGGAGGAATCAGTTAAAACGCTGTCGTTGAAACAGCAAATATATCTGGAAACAATTTTTGATTTGTGCCGGGAACATGGACACGCGCACGTCAAATCTATTGCCGAGCGGCTCAAAAACCGAATGCCTTCAGTTACCGAAGCCATGCGCGGACTGGCAGCCAAAAATTTGGTTAATTATGATATCCGTAAAACAGTTTCACTCTCGCCGCAAGGATTGGAAATTGCTTTAGAACTGGATAAACGGCATTCCGTATTGGCTGAATTTTATAGCAATGTTCTGGGTTGCTCCAGGTCGCAAGCAGAAGCTGTGGCGTGCGAAGTTGAACATGTTGTTGATGCTGAATTCTGTTCCCGCCTTGCCGAATTCGCCGCATTTATTCGCGGCAAATCTGAGAACGGCATTGACTTGATTGGTGAATTTAAGACTTTATACAATTCTTCACATAAAAAAGTTAAATAATCGGTGCTCGCGGTTATATTTGTTTCCCCAGAAACATACTGCTTTCAAGGCGAATGGCCAGCTGTCCATGACATATTGCCAATGCCAGCGCATCAGTCGAATCGAGCGGAATATCTGTCAGATTGATGCCAAATTCCGCCGCCATCATCGCGGCAACTTGATCTTTTGACGCTCCACCATTGCCGACCACCGCCCGCTTCGCCCGCCGTGGAGAATACGCATAGACAGGCACATTCAGTTCCGCCAGAACAGCCAAAATTGCGCCTCGCGCCATACCTAGAATAATGGCAGTCCCAGGATTTTTCCCCACGAATGGATCTTCGATAGAGGCGACATCCGGCTTGAAAGCGGTAATTAGTTCACGAATGCCGCCAGCCAGCCGTTTTAAACATTCTGTATGCAGCATTTTTTGAGAATTACGGATGATTCCGCAATCCACAATCGAGAAATCGTTAGCTGAACGAAGTTCGATTACACCGTAACCGGTAGTGCGGATTGCGGGATCTATTCCGAGGACAATCATCTATTCTTCAATCTGGTCGGCAATTTCATCCGCAATTTCAAAATTGGCGGTAACTGCCTGAACATCATCCAGATCCTCCAGTTTCTCAATCAATCTTAATACCTGCCGGGCAACATTGGCGTCTTTCAGTTCAACAGTATTTTCCGGCTTCCGGATAATGCCGGCCTCTTCTGTTTTTACGCCAGCGTCAGCCAATGCTTTGACAATCGCTTCAAAACTGTCAGCATCACCCCAGATTTCTGCAATATCATCTTCAACAGAAATATCTTCAGCTCCGGCGTCAAGTACAATATCCATCAACTTGTCTTCATCAGCATCCGGGCCGGAAATCAAAAAATGCGCTTTGCGGTGAAACATCCAGTTTACCGCTCCGCTGCTGGCCAGGTTACCGTTATTGCGGTCAAATACCATGCGAACTTCGCCAGCTGAACGGTTGCGGTTGTCGGTCAGACATTCAATCATAACCGCCACGCCGCCCGGGCAGTAGCCTTCATAGACGAGTTCTTCATAAATAACATCGCCGAGCTCACCAAGACCTTTCTTGATGGCGCGTTCAATGTTTACGTTAGGCATATTGGCGGCTCTGCCAGCCGCTAACGCGGAACGTAACCGGGTATTGGCGTCAACGTCGCCGCCACCCATTTTGGCCGCAACCATAATTTCTTTAGCCAGTCTTGAGAAAACTCTGCCTTTTTTACTGTCAACCGCTGCTTTTTTATGCTTAATATTTGCCCATTTACTATGTCCGGACATAAATTACCTCACTCAATGTTTAATTTTAAAAAAATATTTAATACGTTAATCTCTCGTAACTTAGAGCTTAAGCCTTTTCAACAAATTCCTTATGCAGCGCAACCTGTGCAGCCTTAAAGTTTTCGCGCTCAAGAACGAACTGCATATTGACCTGCCGCATGCACTGGTCGAGCGCAAGAATGTTAATATTCGCGTCAGCCAAAGCTTTGGTGGCGCGCGATAAGAATCCTGGAATTTTCATATTGCTAC
>JBAYVM010000256.1:0-4947 GCA_041674645.1 Victivallaceae bacterium
CAGAATCCCTGGCAACCGCTTTTTGAAATATAAGTTCCCTTGAAATCTTTTGCATGTTCATGATGATCTAGTTCGACCGAAACATCAAGTTTAACCGCGAGCAATTCCTTGACCAGTTCATCACGCACCGCGTAGGCGCCGTTGGCGACACAACCGGTTCCGGCGCAAATAACAATCCGGCGTTTTAATGCTTTTATTCCGGCCTCATATTTGGCCGCTATCTGTTTTAAATTAACTGTTGTCATTTCAGCTTCCTGTTCCTGCTTCATTTTTCACCTGCCTCTTTCTGTATAATTTCATCAATAATTTCAATTGCCCGTTTCGGCGTGACCTGTCCATACACAGTTTCATTCATCAGCATTACCGGCGCCAGACCGCAGGCTCCGAGGCAACTCACGGTTTCAACCGTAAACATCATGTCATCGGTCGTCTTTTTTTCTTCCGACAGCCCGAGTTTTTCGTGTAATGCCTCCAGAATTCCGTGGGATTTTTTCACATGGCAGGCCGTGCCGTCGCACAGCTTGACAATATATTTTCCTTTCGGCGCCAGCGAAAAGTGAGCGTAGAAAGTTGCTACGCCGTAAACTTGCGACGGCGGAAGGTCCAGTGAGGTCGCAACATAACTGATGATGTCTTTCGACAGGTATTTGTATTCTTCCTGCACTTGCTGAAGAATGGGAATCAGTCGCGCCTGGTTAAAGTCATTTTTCTCAAGAATCACGTTGACGGCGGCCAGATGTTCGACCATCGCCTGGGTTTTGTCCATTGTCGCCTGCATTTTTTTACCTCGCTTGTTGGTTATGAGTTTTAAAATCTTTAAACGTATTTAATGATAACTTCTTTCAAGTATTTTTCTTTCAACACCGCGGCAATCCGTTTCACGATATTTCGCCGGATTTCCAAATCAACCGGCAGATTAGGATCCTGATGCGCTTCATTGATGCGCGTTCCGGCGAGCAACTCGACCACATCATTCTTCAGCAGAATGTTGACCAGTTGTCCGGCCGGGCAATTTCTTGCGCCGCTGATTCCCGCTTCAAGATATTGCGCGGTTTTAGTCAGCGTAAAAATGCCTTCGGTAATCAGTGTCGCGCCTTCCATTCCGGACACCGGCGGCAAATCGCAAGTGGCTGAATTTAAATCCATTTTTATCTCACGTTTCAGTTCCCGTGCAATAATTTTGGCTGTGGTTCCGCCGCAAATAACCTTATCGCCATCAAATCCGTCAAATGTGGCAGCGCATTCCGCGTCGCGACCGGGATTGAACGGCGGGCCGGTAAACAGCAACATTTTCCGTGGCTGACGAAAATACATTACCGCGCAAGTCATATCATCTCCCGCCAGATATTTTGCTTCTTTTTGCAAAGCTTGCCGAATGACGTTTTCCGCCAGTTCATGCGCGGAAATTTCGTTATCGTCCGCCAAAAATTGCTCCAGATATTCACAGCAACCAGCATTCCGCCAGCCGAGCGGGTAGTCTTCTGAACCCATTCCCGCCTGACTGATACCGTCGGAGAAAAATATCAGCCGGTCCTGAGCGGTTATGTCAAAATCGTATATGCGCATCGTCCGGTTTTCCCACTTCGGAGAATCAATCTCCTGATATGGCAGCTCAAGCGTTTTTCCATTCCTGACCAGCACAAACGGCGGATTACCCATTTCTATAATTCTAGTTTTGCCATTGAACGCAGTGTCCACGATGGTATAAGTTGCATAACTGATTTTTCTGACCTGGCAGATTGGCAACGCGCTCATCATGATTTCCGCAGAACGCATAATTTCAGTATTTTCTGAAACAAACCGCATCGCCATAGCGGCGGTCATTGAAGAGAGAATATTCGCTTTGATGCCACTGCCCAGACCGTCAGACAGAACTGCAATCAACCGGTTTTCCGCCGGGAGTTTGCGATATTTGAATGCATCTCCGCAGATCAGCTGCCCGTGCTTCTGGCACTGGCTGAATCCGACATCCGCGAATAATTGAGCTGTATTCATGTTCACGCTTCCCCGGTCATTTTTTCTTTTTTCATATCGTCCAAAAGTTTATCATCGGCGTAATCATTGGCGATGGAACGAAGCAGAATTTCAGTTTCCGCCATGTGTTCTCCGAGTTTGCAGGCAATGTCCTGCACGGTCGCCAGATTCTTGTCAATCACATCCCGCGCCCGCTTGGCAATCTGTTCGCGTTTCAGCTCAGCGCTGGTAACATCCGCGATGACCGCGCCCACCACTTCAGTCGCCTCAATGCTGAAAATCGTAATATTGAACAGCCGGTTATCCAGCCGGTAAGAATCGCGTTTAATATCCCGTCCGGTTGCCAGTGAGTTTTCAAACAGCCCGGCGAAAGGCACCAGCCGTTTCAAATCCGCCCCGGCCAAGCCCGGTCTGGCATCAAACGCCAACAGCGTAGTCTCGCCGAACAACTCGGCAAAACGCCGGTTGCACTCAATCACGTTCAGATTTTTGTCCGCAATCACCACGCCGGACGGAATGCAGCGCAACAACGCGTTTGCTTTCTTCTGAGCTTGTTTGCGCAGATAAGAAACACACATTGACGGTTCGCCTTTTTTCATTATCAACGCCCGCGCAAAATTCTGGCAGGTGTCATAACCGCAACCGCCGCAATTTAATTCGTCATCCGCGTTCATTTTTCCGATGCTGCGCAATGCCTGTTTCACCGCTTGCAGACTGATAAATTCCTCTTCCACCCGTTCTTCATTAATCGTATCGTCAATCTTTACCGGCAACGCCCTGACCGGAATTTTTTCCGGAATTTTACAGCCTTTGACAATCCGCAACCGTTCCAGCAATCCCGGCGAAGCGTGCTGAGTGCACGGGCCGTGAACGCAACCGCCGTAACAGGCGAGACATTCGATAAATACCGTTTCTTTAACATCCTGCGGACGCAGACCGCGCAATGCCTGTCCGATATTTTCGAGTCCGGTCAACGCGGCAAAATGAACATTTTCCAGTTCCGGTTCGATTTCCAGCGTCCTGATCATTCCGCCTTCAATCGGATACATGGCGCCTTCATCTGCCTGATCCGGCACAAACCGGGAATTTTCGTCAACTTCAAGCTTATACAAATCAATATTTTTATTTTTCAACCAGTTGCGTAATTCCGTAAAAGTCAACGCCATGCTCAGCAGTTCCGGATGACGATCCGCTTCATTTTTTTTCGCAATGCACGGGCCGATGAAAACCACTTTGATATTATTGCCATATTTGTCTTTCAGCATTTTAGCGTGAGACAACGCCGGAGAAAACAGACCGGTAATCGCCCCGGTAAATTCCGGCAGATAACGGCGAATGTAATCCACCGTTACCGGACAGGCGGACGACATGACCGCGCCATGTTCAGTGTTCCGCAACAACTTGGCGGTTTCAGCAGTTACCGCCTGCGCGCCGAGCGCGGTTTCGCTGATTTCAGCAAAACCCAGCAGTTTCAATGCGGCAATCATTCTGCCCGCGCAAATCCCCTGAAATTCACTGACCCAGGATGGCGCCAGAGAAACATAAACCGGATCCGTTTGCGTCAACAGATTTTCTGCGCGCCCCTGGTCGTCGCGAACTTTTTTGGCTTTAGACGGACAAATTTCCACGCACCGTCCGCAGGCTACGCACAATTCAGGAATAACTGTCGCTCGACCGTCTTCCACTTTGATGGCCTTGACCGGACAATGCCGGACGCATTTATAGCAATCCTGACATTCCGTGCTGACCGTATATATTGGATATGAATGATTCATCTTGTCAATCCTTAAGCTCATCTGAACAGGTTTTAAGTAAATCTATTAATGTTTCCCTGCCGACCCGGCTGTAACGTTTGCCGTTGATTGTCAGATTTGGTCCTTCCGAACAACGTTCCTCGCAGCCGCTTCCAGATAATTTCACTTCAACATCAAGCCCGGTTTCCTTCAAATAACGTTCGATGATTTTCAAATTCTGCTCGTTGCCGCGCGCAAAACATGAACTGCCCATGCATATTACAATTTCCATCGCCATCGCTGTTTCTCCCGGTTACCGTTTAAAATTTCTGTAATCTGAATTCCGTTATTTCCAACCGTTCAATTCATACTGTAATTTAATCGACATTACCGCCAGTCCGGAGGCAATTACTTCCCGCTGAACAACAATTCCCTCCGGAACTTGCAGGCTGACACTGGTAAAATTCCAAATCGCCCGAATTCCCCCTTCAATCATCAAATCCGCCACCGCCTGGGCACTGGCCGGAGGAACACACAAAATTCCCATGCAAACGTGAAATTTTCTCGACAACTCCGGAAGCCGGGCAAGTTCAAATACTTCACAACCATGAATCCTTGTGCCAATTTTATCAGCAGCCGTGTCAAATGCCGCTATAATCTTTAAACCATAATCTTCGAATCCCTGGTAGCCCAGCAACGCACTCCCCAGCGAACCCGCTCCCGCCAGCAACGCCTCTGATGTATTGTCCCAGCCAAGAAATTTCTTTATCGCCGCAATCAACTCATCAACTTGATAACCAACCCCGGGCTGACCTGTAACTCCCGTAATCTCTAAATCCTTCCTCACCACAATCGGCTCAATATTCATATGCCCGGCCAAAAGCGTCGTCGAAACCTTGTCACAACCTTCAAACCGCATCTCATTCAACCGGTGAAGATAGGACGGCAAACGCCGGATTGACGGCAACTTTTGTATCCTGGCATTATTCATAAGCTATATACAACCTTTTTATATTGATATTAAAATATCTATTAACGCCGATAGTATAATTCCACACCGAAAAAAGTCAATACGCTAAAGATATTTTTTTATCTATATTTTTATATTAATACGTTTGCATTGGTAAAATGTGCTCAAAACGCGAGCAGCGGCAGCGATTAGGATTGATTAACCACGAAAATGGTTAACCATGAGGAACATGAAGAGAATGAAGGGTTTGGGAGGGCTTGCCCGCCTCTG
>JBAYVM010000257.1:0-4891 GCA_041674645.1 Victivallaceae bacterium
CAAAACAATTATAATACAAGTGGCCATGGAAATAAAAATCGGCCTCTTGACAGAAAATTCAGATATTCTCATCAGCAGAGCTCCTTAACGCTTAGGTTTTTCAGTCGTGTTCTGAACATCTTCCTTTACCGTGACCAAAGTAGCAGACGGAGTGGCAGCCTCCGGAACCAGCACTTCCATGCCATTTGCCAACAGATGATTCCCCAGTGTAACTACCGGATAAGTAAGCTTAGGACTGACAATTTCAATCAAGTCTCCTGAGATAATACCGGGTTGCACCGGAACGAAAAACACCTTCCCCAACTCCGGACTGTACCTGAATACACCACTCTGTCCCTGACGAGTCAACAGAGCGCTCTGCGGAATTACCTGAGCAGCTGGATGCCGGGAAAATTCAATTTCAGCACGGACAAACATTCCTGGCTTAAGTTTTAAATTGTCATTGGGTATTTCCAGAAGAATGGAGGCCTGACGTGAATTTTCTTGAAGTAATTGAGATATTTTGACAATTTTACCTTTAAATATCTTTTCCGGATAAGCATCCGTGATAATATCGGCTTCCTGTCCGATTTTCAAATGCGGATAATCCTGTTCGATAACAAAAATTGCCGCTTTCAGCCGGTTGATTTCTATTATACTGATAATTGGCTGGTTAGGGGGCAACAAGGCGCCTTCATCGATAAACCTTTCTCCGACATAACGAATATTATCTCCAGACTCCCAGTCAGCATAAATATTGGTGTCGCGCAATTTAAGTTCAGCGGCCTGCAATGCGGTTCTTTTCCGCGCGACTTCCGCCTCTTTCATCTTGCACCCGGCTTCCTGAGTGAGAAAAGCTGATTCGCTGGTTTCGTATTGGGCTTGAGCTACAATATTTTTGGCGCGCAATTCTTTCTGCCGGTTGAATTCCTTTGATTTCAGCACAAGATTTATTTGAGCTTCGTTAAGTTGCGCCAGGGCAATATCCAAATCCGCTTTAGCCTGATCCACCTGCTGCCGGTATTCAACATCGTCGATTTTAGCAATCAACATTCCTTTGGTAACTTTATCGCCAATATTAACCGTTAAATTCTCCAGCCGTCCGCCAACTTTAGGCGCCAGGTCGTAATTACTCCATGGTTTCAAATTCCCGGTAAAACGCCGCAAGTCTTTGATATCCATGATCGATGGCATTACAGTTTCCACTGCAACTACAGCATTGCCTCGAGATTTTTTATTGGACTTTTTCCCTTCGGAAATTTTTATGTAGGCTTTTATTCCAGTAAATACTCCAATGCCGACAAACAGCAGAATAACAATAACGACGAATATTTTCTTCATATCTTTCTTTGCTTTCAATCTTCAGGATTATCAGATAAAAATCTATGTACTCAAAAACAACCATGTCTTTGTGAAGGCCGAGTTCAATTACTCTATAGTCGCCGAAACTGTTTCGAAAGTTACACGCAATCTTTATTTAATTAGACTTTTTCTAAAGATGAAAGCCACCGTCGGAAGTAACTATTGCGTCTTCAAAGACGCGATTAATTCATTGACCCGTTCAAGTTTATGCAACATTTCTTTGAGATGCGACTGCGCCTCTGTAACCACTTGTTCAGGAGCTTTTTCCAGAAATTTCTGATTGGATAATTTCGACTGGGAAGCTTTAATCCAGCCTTCCAGTTCTTTCTTCTGCTTATCCAGCTTATTCAATTCTTCATCAATATCAATCAGTCCTTTAAGCGGCAGGTAAATTGTTCCGGCGTTGGCAATCTGCGATGGCGCTGCTCCATGCGCGGAAATATCAAAATCTTCCTGAGAAATATCCACTTCCGATGCATTAAGCAGTGATTTCAGCGATTCCATCTCAGCCTGAAGAAAATCAGCATTGACTTTGTTCACCGTTTTGATGTAATAATGCACTTTTTTACCATCCGGAATATTATAATTGGACTTCAAGCTGCGCCCTGCCCGAACCAGTTGAAATTTGGCTTCCACTAAATCCAGCAAATCCGGTTCTTTTTCCATAATTGACGGAATATTTTTATCTGTCAGCGGTTTCGGATAAGATTCGTACATGATAGTCTCGTCTTCACCCAAAAATCCAATCTGATGCGCCAATTCCTCAGTAATAAACGGCATGAACGGATGCAACAGCCGGAGTATTTTGAACAGGACAAAGTCCAACACTTGCAACGCCTGATTTTTAGCTTCTCCACCTTTGCGCATCTGAACTTTTGAAGCCTCAATGAACCAGTCGCAGAATGAACTCCAGACCAGTTCGTAAATTTCATGCGCGGCAAAATGGAAACGGAAGTCTTTCAGTGCGCTGTCAGTCATCACAATCGCTTCATTAATCCAGGAAATAATCCATTTTTCATCGGGAGTCAGCTTGGCGTGATCGATGCCGGAAAGATCGCGGAATCCCTGAGAAACCGGGCCTTGCATTTGACGGAACCGACAGGCATTCCACAACTTATTGGCAAAATTTCTGCCCAGTTCGCATTTGTCGTTGCTGTAACGAATATCCATGCCAACCGGCGCGATGTAAATAATGGAGAACCGCAACGCGTCAGCGCCATAAGTATTAATTACATCCAGCGGATCGGGAGAATTGCCTAACGATTTGCTCAACTTGCGTCCGAGATCGTCGCGGATAATGCTGGTAAAATAAACATTTTTGAACGGCAAGTCGTCCATAAATTCATACCCGGCCATAATCATTCTGGCTACCCAGAAGAAAATAATATCCGGCCCGGTAACCAAATCGCCGGTCGGATAAAAGAATTTCAATTCTTCAGTCTGTTCCGGCCAGCCCATAACTGAAAACGGCCACAACCACGAACTGAACCAGGTGTCCAGCACGTCTTCATCCTGTTTCCATGGTCCGTTCTCCGCTGGTGGCTCTTCCAGCCCAACATAAGTTTCACCTTTATCGTTGTACCAGGCGGGAATACGATGTCCCCACCAAATCTGACGGCTGATACACCAATCTTTGATATTTTCCATCCAGTGAAAATAAGTTTTCGCCCAGCGGTCGGGATAAAAATTAATTTTGCTGTCACGCACTGCGGCGATAGCCGGTTTCGCCAGTTCCTGCATATTCACGAACCACTGTTCGCTAATCATAGTTTCTATCGGAACATCGCCACGCTCGGAATATCCTACTTTGTGCACGATTTCTTCAATTTTCACCATCAATCCGGCCGCTTCCAAGTCTTCAATTACCAGCTTGCGGCATTCAAACCGGTCAAGTCCGACGTAACGCGCTCCGGCTTTTTCATTCATGCTGGCGTCACGGTTCATTACCGTTATAAATTCCAGATTGTTCCGCTGCCCGACTTCAAAGTCGTTCGGATCATGCGCCGGAGTAATTTTCACGCAACCGGTACCTTTTTCCGGATCCGCATGTTCATCACCGATAATTGGAATTTTCCGGTCAGTAAGCGGCAGGTCAACCGTTTTGCCGATGAGATGTTTGTATCTTTCATCCTCCGGATGAACCGCAACGGCAGTATCGCCAAGCATAGTTTCAGGGCGAGTCGTGGCGATAACCAGAAAACCTGAACCGTCCGACAACGGGTATTTGTAATGGTAAAATTTGCCGCCGACTTCTTTGTAAATAACCTCTTCATCGGACAGCGCGGTTCTGGACACCGGACACCAGTTAATCATGCGGCGGCCGCGGTAAATATAACCTTTATTGTAAAGCTCTACAAAAACTTTAAGCACGGCATGATTCAAGCCTTCATCCATCGTGAACCGTTCCCGTTCCCAATCGCAGGAGGTGCCAAGTTTACGCAACTGGCGAATAATTGCGCCACCGTATTCTTCACGCCATTGCCAGACGCGTTCAATAAAATTCTCACGCCCGAGCTCATCGCGTCCAGTGTTTTCTTTCTCGCGAAGGAATTTTTCAACCCGGCTTTCGGTGGCAATTCCCGCATGGTCAGTGCCTGGAAACCAGCAGACTTCATGTCCCTGCATCCGGTGCCAGCGGATAAGAATATCCTGAAGCGTGTTGTTGAGCACATGGCCCATAGTCAAAATGCCGGTTACATTCGGCGGCGGAATAACGATTGAGTAAGGCTGTTTTTCCGGATTTGGGCGCCCATGAAAATACCCGCGTTGTTCCCAAAGCGGATACCATTTCTGTTCTACAGCCGCCGATTCGTACGCTTTCGGCATTTCCTGCTTGTCACACATATTCAAACTCCAAATATTTCAGCTAAATAAATTTTACATTAATTATGCGCCAAATCACCGGCAATCCTCTATGGCGCTTGGACTTAAAGACTGTCAAAACCTTTAAGATAGCACAGCTTGAAGTTTTTTGAAGTATGATATACAAAAAATCAGAAGTTTAAAGCCGTGTCCGGCGACATTGAAAACGATGTTTACCGCATCAATGATGCCAAAAATTAACTCAAGCAAAACTCTTTTTTAAGCCAGACAGATTTTCCAGTCATTTGAAGCGCCGCCGAATGCCTGCCAATCGGTTCCGCTCTCCCACATACCGGCAAAGCCGTCCTGCTTATTCCGCCAGAGAATGTCCGAGGTAATGTTACCATTGAAATCGCTGACGCCTGCCACTTCCCAGTCAGTGCGCGATGCCGCGCCGAACGCCTGCCATGTTGTTCCGCTTTCCCACATCCCAGTAAAACCGTCATGCTTGTTCTGCCAGAGAATATCTGAGGTGCAGTTGCCGTTGAAATCGCCCACGCCAACCACTTCCCAGTCGGCAGTGGAAACTACGCCGAATGCCTGCCAGCTGGTTCCGCTCTCCCACATTCCAGTGAAACCATCGTTCTTGTTTTGCCAGAGAATATCGCTCGTGCCGTTCCCGTTGAAGTCGCCAACTCCGGCAATTTCCCAGTCGGTTCTAGAAGCGCCGCCGAATGCCTGCCAGCTG
>JBAYVM010000258.1:0-4889 GCA_041674645.1 Victivallaceae bacterium
CGCGACGGCATTCGTCGCTTATAACAACAACAATCTCTACCTCGGCTTTACCGCTAAACAGCCATTGATAACGCAAATTAACGAACCCAGGCGCAGTCTGGCGGAATATGCATTTACCGAACAAGTGGAATGGTTCATCCAGCCCGACAAAAGCAAAGACGAAATATTTCAGATTGCGGTTGACTCGGCCGGAAATATTTTTACCAAAAAAATCAGCGGAGCAAAAGGCAAAGCCGGAGTTGACTTGGACTTGCACGCCGTCGCAACTAAAACCGCCAATGGCTGGTCTGCTGAAATCGCGATTCCGTTCGCCAAGCTCGGCAAACTTCCTAATGACAACTGGCGCACAATGGTAGTTTACGACACCATCAAAAGCTTGTCTCCGCATCAAGTAGAAAATTATGCCTGCGTATTTTTTGACGGCAAGCCTTATTTAACTTCATCATTATATCCTGCACTGAAATTTTCCGCAACAGCGCCAGCTGCAATTCCAACGCCAGAATTGACAATCGGCAAACGTTCAATGGAGTCAAAAACCCATTCCAACGGAGCCGGCAGTTTTATCTCCTTTGAACCAAAACTGGAAAGTCGCAGGCCGTTATACAACGTCACCGTTACCATGCGCTTGTTTGACGCAGACAAAAAACTGGTGCACGAAAACGTTATTTACAGCACTCCATTCATGTCGCTCCAATGGTCTCCGACGGCGCCGGTCAACGTGCAACTTGATAAAACTTACGACGTTCTGAACATGGAACTAACCGTGTCTTTTACAACAGTGAACGGCACGCCAGAAAAAATTACCCGGACAACTGTTCTTGGCGACGCGGG
This sequence comes from Victivallaceae bacterium, assembly GCA_041674645.1. GTDB lineage: Bacteria > Verrucomicrobiota > Lentisphaeria > Victivallales > Victivallaceae > JBAYVM01. Next base: position 832 of record JBAYVM010000258.1, read on the forward strand.
GAAATTAATCAAAGCGGAAGATGTTTATGCTGCCGGAGTCACGGCCGGTTCTTACGGCATTGCTGTTCCATGTTATTTCGACACCAGAGCGAACGGCGAACCGTTGCTGGACTTCAAACGTGGAACCATTGAATTCTGGATAAAACTTACCGCCAATCCTAAAGTTCCGGAAAGTGAATGGAAAGGTCAAAGCAAGCGGGTATTCTTTCATTGCGGCCCGTTGCGGCCTGCCCATCCGCAAATATATAATTTCAACAGTCTGACAATTCTTCAGGAAAAGAAATGGGGCAATCTTATTTTCAACATAGCCAACAATGCTTACAAATGCCGTCAGATAAATGTCAATGGCGGAAACTTAAAAAAAGGTCAATGGCATCATGTCGCCGCAGTCTGGGATTTGAACGTCAATGACAAAACACAAATGGCAATCTATCTTGATGGCAAGCTGAACTCAAAAGAAGTAATGGAATGGGGCAAACCAAACGATGCCGCGCTCCCAGTAAAACCGGTTAATTTTGCCGCGCAAATCGGAGCAATGAATTCAGGTGAATGCCCGGCTGATGCCGTGATTCAAGATTTAAAAATCACACTCCAACCACGCTATAATTCAGACTTCAAACCAGAACATGGCACACTACTGAATACCGACGGCATTACTTTCGATTTCAATCAGTCGCTAAACGGCAAATATCAGATTAAAGATCAAACCGGCACAACTCAGGCTAAAATTGGAATCCTGATGAAAAAGTGACTCCATCACAACAATATTGTTACTGATAATCATCTGCCACAAAATAGCAATCATACAATTCCTCCAGCCGGAGGGATTTTTTCCTAAACAGGTAACATAAAAATATTTTACGTTTTCCGGTAACTTTTTAGTATGCAACTACGACTTTATAAACAACAGACAGAACGGCGTTAATATCCTCCGGACAGGTAGTGAATCGTTAAGAGCTCAAACGAAACAAGACTCGCGTCAGATATTAGCGCATTGTGTCAAAAAACTTAAACAGTAATTAAAGACCGGTTGATTGCAATCGGGAAAATTAACAGAAAGGCTCATAAAATGAGTGGCAAATGGAAATTATTGTTACTGTCATCAATGGTTGCTCTCGCCGCTACGGCAGAAGATATTACCACTGCTGACGGCACCGTTTATAAAGACGTAAAAATCTCTGAAACCACCCCGCTGGGAATCAACGCCGTCTGCGGCGAACAGGCGGTATGGATTGATTATCGTGATCTCGCGCCCGAAGTCGCGGCTCGATACGGCTATGACCCGGCAAAATCGGCGGAGTTCGAAAAAGCGCTTGACCGCCAGCAGAACACCACCCAGACAACCAGCGCTCCGGCAACGACTGTTCCGGCGGCAGTGCCAGTAGTCCAGCAACCGACAACAACTGTTCCGGCGGCAGCGCCAGTAGTCCAGCAACCGACAACAGTTCCGGCGCCAAATCCAGCAGTCGTTAAACCCGCAACTCGAGTTGTAGTTCAGGCTCAACCACCGCAATTCACCGGTATTGCCGTCAGCACTCCAATTGTCAGCATCACCGCCGGAGTCTCCGCCCCGCCACCGGCACAATCCAGCGTTATCGTAATCAACGACAATGATCCAGTCGTTTACGATGCGACAATTGTTCAGGAACCGGTTACCACCGTCTGGGTACTGTGGAACGGACGTTACTATCCGCGCTACTGGTGGCATTACGGGTACTGGAATAATCGTTATATTAAGTACAACGGACGCTACTATCCGGCACATTATTTTAAGCAGACCGGAGTCTGGTATCATAACAAATATTATCGTTACGCTCCGGACCGGCGCAACCATTTCCCGGAATCCGGGCGCACAGTGTATGATCGCAACTCCGGCTCCAGGCAACAGCCTGCTCATCAGGACAACCGTGGTTATGACAACAATTCCGGAAAATACGACAAATCATACAATCAGAACACACGGAACAATAACAACAACCAGTATGACAAGTCTTACAATCGGGATACTCGCGATAATGATGACCGGAAACGTGACCGCCATTAGCCAATATTAAAAACAATTCTTAAAGCCCGGACGCGTCACCGTTTCCGGGCTTTTTTGTTGCTCCAAAATTATAAAACACATAAATCGTCGCAAGGTCAATTTTAAATCATTCACCGAGAGATATATTACTGGAACAGTAAAAAAAGGAAATCTTTTAGTAATGATCAAAAAATGTCTTCTGTACTCAGCGATGGCAACAATGGGGATAATAATGATTGCGGGATGCTCTTCAACAGATTCTTCCACCGGTTCGTACCAGTCAAATAAAGTTTACAAACAAGCCTTGTACAGCGAAATGGCCCAAAACGCGATGGCTTACGAAGGACCGGCGCGCAATCCGGTAATTGTCATTCACGGCTTTCTCGGTGCGCGTCTTCAGAATGTTAAAACCGGAGAAAACGTCTGGGGAGATTTTCGCGGGATTGAACTGCTGGAAGGCTACTCGAATAAAAACTTACAGGAATTCAGTCATCCAATGGGGTTGAATAAACCGTTAAAAGAGCTGAAAGACAACGTTACCGCAGTAAGCCTGCTGAGTAATTTCAATGTCACCATTATGGGCATAAAGTTCAACCTGGACGCCTACAACAAATTGATTGAAATACTTGACAACGCAGGCTACGTCTCTGAAAGTCAGCCGCTGCCGGAAGGAAAAAACTTCTATTCGCAATTTACTTTTTATTATGATTGGCGGCGTGATTTATCTGAAAATTCAATGCGTTTGCATGATTTCATCCAGCTAAGGCGTACCTACCTGCAAGGCAAATATAAAAAACTCTACGGCATTGAAAATTATGATGTCCAATTTGATATTGTTTCTCATTCCATGGGCGGTCTGCTTTCTCGCTACTACATGCGCTACGGTGACCAGGATTTACCAGCAGACGGTTCACTGCCAAAACTCAACTGGAGCGGCAGCAAATATATTGACAAATTAATCGTCATCGCCACCCCCAATGCCGGCTATCTCGATACCTGCCTGGAATTAGTCAACGGTCTTAAGGCTGACCCCCGCATGCCAGTTTATCCGCCAGCGGTAATCGGCACCTGGCCGACATATTACCAAATGTTACCTTTAACCAGCACACGCTCGGTGGTTTATGCCGACGACCAGAACGGCAAGCCGGTGGATGTCTTCGACCCGCAAGTATGGATTGACATGAACTGGGGACTGGCTGACCCAAAACATGACCCGACTTTGAAAATTCTGCTGCCAAATGTGAAAACCGCAGAAGAAAGACGCAAAATAGCGTTGGACCATCTGACTAAATGCCTGAAACGCGCCAAACAATTCACCGAAGCAATGCGTGAATATGGCGAACCGCCGGACGATGTGGCCTTAGTACTGTTCCTGGGTGATGCCGTCGAAACCCGCCGGGTTGCTGAAGTTGACCGGAAAACCGGAAAATTAACGGTAACTAAATTTGAAGCCGGCGACGGCAAAGTGCTGGCGTCAAGCGCCAGAATGGATGAACGCGAAGGCCGGGAATGGACTCCTTTCGTTCAGTCACCAATAAAATGGCAGGCGGTAATTCACCTCCAGGACGCTCACATGGGAATAACCGAAAGCTATTCTTTCTCAGATAATATCGCCTATTACTTGACCAACTTTCCCACTAAAAAACAGGAAGACAGAAAAGAATATCTCGACTATATGGCGAAAAATAAATAATGTAGAGTTGCAAAACTTACATTTTGCGATAATTCGGACAACATCAGCCGGAATGCCAGCCGATGAAAAAATATTGCAAAATCCTATATTTTGTTAAGTTGTTTTACAAACCTTCTGAGCTATATTTAGACTTTGCGCGTTCCAGCCAACGTTGGCGACAGTAAGGTCAGATTGATTTATCGTTGCCCTGCGAAAGCTTTAAGCTGGAATGTTAATTTCAACCAAATTGAAATAATTTCATAACCAAAGGACAAGAAAATTATGGGTAAAAAGGCTGATATCGGTCTGGTCGGTCTCGCTGTAATGGGCGAGAATCTGGTTTTAAACATGGAAAGCAAAGGC
>JBAYVM010000259.1:0-4879 GCA_041674645.1 Victivallaceae bacterium
CTATTCTAGGTTGTTTTTTCAGGCGGCGGGCAATTTCACGCGACACATCAACATCGAATCCGGCAAGCTCGCCTTGCGTATTATAATAACTGAAAGGCGGGAATTTTCCGGTCAATGCCGTAACAAATTCGTTTCCTGAGTCCGCAAACGCCAACTGACACATGCCGGTGACGGTCAATAAAATAATTACGGATAAAATGGTTTTAATTTTTGTCAAACGCACTATTATTTTCTCCTCTTATGACGTGAATTATTTGCTGGAATCAGTGAAATTGTTTCATCATAATCGGCCAGCAGTCTTTCAATGCCGCAGGAACGGCGCTCGTCAACATCTCCAAGTGGCAAATTCAAATTGCATTTATCACAGTCGCGGTCACAAAATGTCGGCTCGTAAGAATCCGGTTCTTTGTAGGTTGTTATTACGCCTTCATAATTGCGCAAAACCACTTTGTTCGTTGACCAGGAAATAAGATAGTTTGGCATGACTGGAATTTTTCCGCCTCCGCCGGGGGCGTCGATAACATAAGTCGGCACACAAAAACCGCTGGTGTGACCAATCAGGCTTTCCAGTATTTCGATTCCTTTGCCGACCGGAGTCCTGAAATGGCTCAGTCCTTCGGATAAATCGCATTGATAGAGATAATAAGGTCTTACGCGGTTGGCGACCAGTTTCTGCACTAATGACCGCATTATTCGCGGGCAATCATTCACCCCGGCCAAAAGCACCGATTGATTGCCAAGTGGAATGCCGGCGTCCGCAAGTTTTCTTAACGCTTTTCTGGATGATGTGGTCAGCTCGCGGGGATGGTTGAAATGGGTATTTATCCATAATGGATGATGTTTTTTCAGCATTTCAGTCAGTTCGTCAGTAATCCGTGCCGGCAGCACAACCGGAGTGCGGGTGCCGATTCTAATCACTTCCACATGCTTAATGCTTCTTAGTTCAGTGAGTATCCAATCCAAATAATCCGTTGCCAGGAGAAACGGGTCGCCGCCGCTTAGCAGCACATCCCTGATTTGAGGTGTTTGACGAATATATTCGATTGCTTTCGAGATTGCTTTACGCCCGGGAATACTGTCCTGGTCGCCGACACGCCGTTTTCTGGTGCAATGCCGGCAATACATGGCGCATGTGTTGCTGACTAGCAGCAATACCCGGTCGGGATAGCGATGCGTTATTCCTGGAACCGGACTGTCTTTGTCTTCATGTAAAGGGTCAGCCATATCGGTTTTCTGAATATGCAGTTCATTTATTACCGGAAAGCTTTGCCTGAATATCGGATCATTTTCCAGGTCGTCGGTGTCAATTAATGATAAATAATACGGTGTTATTGACATCGGAAACTTTTCGGTAATTGCCAGAAACTGTTCTCTTATTTTTTCCGGAAGTTTGATGCCGAGAAGCTTTTCAAAGGTCTTCAAATCTTTTACGCAATGTTTGATTTGCCATTGCCAGTCATTCCAGCCGCTTTTGGCGACACCATCAATTTTTTCAAACATTTCTTGTTGTTTGCAGGTAATCATTATCTCTCATTTCTTTGTAATGTCTTTTTTTATTCTGTGATGAATGTCGAAAAGACAAATAATTTTCTCTGTTTTTCTCAATATGCAGACGTATAAGCAAAAAAGGACGGAGTCTTAATTGCTTAAGGCGAATAATACAGAAGCAAGCCCGAAGATTTCTATGTCCGAAACTATTTAAACTATAAGATTCTACACGTGGTTTCTCTATTTTAAGCGACCACGCATAAATCACTTATACCACGGCTAACGCCTGTTTTCAAGAAAAACGCCCGAATAAAAATGTCGTTCCCCTCAAATTTTTATAGTTTGTCAGATGAAAACCAGGAAAAAATAAATGGTTGATTGGGTAAAACAGTTCTGTTGCTGGCATTGTGCGCAGTTGCAGATAGATACGATTTTCCCGCCAGCCGGGCTTTTAAAAATGCGGTTGTCAAGTATCTTAAACCCGCGCAAGAATAACCGGAAATTTGAGAACAATAAATCTCACAGGAGAAATTTTTTTGCGCGGTTTCGATAAAAAAATAAAATTGAAAGTAAATTGATAAAATGAAATTACATAAAGTGGCAATCTATTTTTTCCCGGCAATCGTTGACCTTATCCTGGGATCTGTGTTATTTATCACCACCGTGCGCTTTTCTGAAAGTGGCGCCAATGCGGTTAAAGTTACTGCCGCCATGGCGTTGTGGGCGTTGGTTTATTCGTTCGCGTCAATTGTGGTCGGGAGAATGGTCAAGCCGCGGAATGCCGCGAATATGATTCGCTGGTCGGCGTTTATGCTGGCGGCGGTTTCGGTGTGTTTTGCGATTTTTCCCGGAATTAACAGTCAATATTTATGGATTGCGTTGACTGGAATCGGAACCGCCTTATTCTTTACGCCGTTTCAGGTTTTTATGAAAGCGGTTGAGCAGGACGAATCCGCCGGAGTGGTTCGCTCCACGGCGTATTATACTTGCGCCTGGAGTTTCGGGATTGCCACTGGCCCGTTCATTGTCGGCTTGCTGTGGGGAACTTATTTCCCTGAAGCCGGCTGGAAATACTGTTACATTATGGATGCGTTGTTGAGCTTGGCAGTCGCCTTTTTAATTATGCCGTTAAAGCATTACTGTGAACGTCAGGCGCATCATGAGGTGGCGAAACCGGTTGCCGCCGGGAGTGTGGATTATTCTAAAATGCCTGACCTGGCGTGGCTGGGCTGGCTGGCGGCAGGCGTCGGTTGTGTCTCTGTGGCAATTCTCCGGACGCTGTTTCCCTACAAGTCCAATCTTTTGGACATATCGAAAGCGGATCAAGGTTATATTCTGGCGTTGGTCAGTTACGTCCAGGGCGGAGTTGGACTCGCCTTGTGTTTCAGCCGTTACTGGATGTATAAACCGGCTCCGGTGGTAATGTTTTCGCTGAGCGGTATTGCCGGGTTGATACTTTTCGGTTTAGGAACCAGTACGCCGACTTTCTATCTGGCGGCCGTTTTGTACGGAATTTATTCCGGCTCGTTCTTTTTCTATCTCGTATTTCATTCGCTGGTGCATCCGGAACACAGCGCCAAATATGTTTCCATCAATGAAGCAGTCGTCGGTCTGACCGGTATTCTCGGTCCGATATTGGGCGGCTATCTGGTGGAACTAACTTCGCCGGGAATTCCATTTTTAGCAGTATCGCTGCTGGTTGGCGCGGTAGTAATTGTGCAAGTTATTGCTTCGCGTCCGGCGAGTTTGGGCGGCTTAAAGCGTAAACTATAATATTCGCGCCCATATTCAGCGCTAGCGTTTCCGCCTGAGAATCAAACATCGGTTTGTTTTTCTTCAGCCGCGCAAACCTGCTTTCCCAGCCGCAGTGAATATCTCCGGAAGTGAGAAAAATAACGAGGCGATTATTCAGGTAAAGGCCCCAGCCACCGTGTTTTATTGATAGTGGATGGGTGTCCGGAGCGCCAGCCGGAAGATCGTAAAAACAGTGATAAATGGCATGGCTGTCCGGCAGTTTTTGCATCTTCTGTCCAAAAAAGTTTTCAATCACGGCTTTAAACTTCTTGAAGAAAGCATCCCGTCTTTCCGTGTCAACGCAATCGTCGGCATAGATAAATCCGCCCTGCTGCAAATATTTTTTCAGATTCTCCAAATCCTGCTTTGACGGATTGAATTCACCGTTGGCGGTGATAAACAGAATATTGTATTTGAGCAGTTCATCCAGTTTGCGTGGTTCTGCGTAATTCCAGCCCGTGTCTATATTGATGAACGTTTTCTTTTTTGTCTGGATCAACATTGTTTTGTCGGCTTCCGGGTACCAGTTCCAAATGTCTTTCGGAACGCCGCCGGGAATAAATTTTATTCTTGCCATTTTGAACGGTTTTTCAGCGGGAAATGCTTTCCCGGCAGTTAACAGCCAGTCCGCGGTAATTTCTTTCTCTTCCGGATATGATTTTTGCCGCTTCAGTTGTTTCGCCAGTTTTTTGATTTTTACGTCATTGAAAAAAGTTGACAGATCAGTATCATCCTCTTCCTGTATATTTTTATTTTCCCTGACATGAGGATAGTTATTGTTCGTGTTGGTGTTTGTTACAAACGTTGCCGGAACGTTTTTCTCATTAACCGTTCTGCGTTTCTTATAATTATTCTGGGTTGAGGTCTGTTGCTTTACTACAGGTTTTATCGTAGATTCCTGCGGGGTAGTCGTAACTTCAGCATTGTCGGATTGGGTAGCGCTGCTCGCTGATTTTTCCTGAGTTGGTGTATCTGTTTTAATTGCTGGAATTTCCTCAAGCGCTATGCGGTCTGTCCTTTTGTCATTGCTTTTAATGTCGTGTTTTGCAGGAATTAATTTTCTTGTTCTGTCCGTGTTTTTCCGGAGAGAACTGTTTTCGCCGGATGACTCCGGATTGGTTGTTTCTGTCAGCGTGGCATCATTTAATTTTGCTGTTTCGGAATTTATTTTTGTGTCTGCATAACCTGAATGAACACAAAACAACAAGCCGACGATTGCCGTAAATAATTTAATTCTCATCGCTAACGCTCCGTGTATTTATAAATTACTCTCTCAAATCTTTCTCAATCTAATCTCTCCAAATAAAATTACAAGAAGACATTTTAAAAAGATAAAATCTTTGAATATTTATGTTATGCGCACTTTATTGTAGTTGATTTTGCGAATAACGTATATTATAATATTGTTATATGCGTTAAATGTATTTAAAAAAGGAAATTATCATGAAAATCGGATTGCCAAAAGAAATTAAGAAGGAAGAGTATCGAGTCGGTTTGACTCCGGCCAGCGCCGGTGAATATTTGAATCATGGTCATACCGTGATGGTGGAGAAAGGCGCGGGCGTCGGCTCGGGGTTCAGCGATGAAGATTACCGGC
>JBAYVM010000260.1:0-4879 GCA_041674645.1 Victivallaceae bacterium
CTTGCGTTGCTGGCGGTTAATTCATTGTCAGGAAACGATACTTATATTGATGAACGGGAAAACTGGGATGCGATAATTCATAATTTTAATGCCAGTTTTAGTACTTATCGCCAACTGAGTAAAGAAGTTCAGGGATTTATTAACACCGGCCTGGCCAAATTTGACCATGATTGTGATAGGATCAGGAAGCGTGGCGGCGAACTGGATTTTCTGCTTCTGGAGCAGAGTCTTGATGATGTTTTCGGAATAGCGCTTTATTGCCGGCAGATTACAGATTTGAAGACAGCGTTTGATTACAAGGTGAACCGGTTGGCGGAGTATTGTGACCGGTTGAAAGGGGATTTATTCAGGGCGCGTTCGATGGAGTCCGGGTTGCAAAACCTCGAACGTAAAGATCTCAATACCAGCAATTCGTCACATTTGAACACTTGCAAAGAGGAAATGGCATTTCATATCCGGATATTGCAAAGCTCTTTTGACCGGCTTAATCAGAGACTGATTCAAGCATTAAAGCTGAAAGCTACTATTGACAAATTAAATGACTTCGCCGAGACAAGACGTAAGAATGTTATGGACAAGATTATTTTCAGCCGTTATAATACAATTTTTCAGGTTATTCCGTTGCTCGGCGTGTCGTTTCGGGTCTGGTTGAGTGATGTTGCCTGCTGGATGGCGGTGCAATTCCCCGACGATCCGATATTCTGGCGCAATTTGATTTTGCTGATCCTCTTTGGCGGACTGCCGCTTTTTTTGTGTAACGGGTTGTTGTACCGGCGAATTATGGCACGGGTTGATTTTCCGGAGAAATACGCTAAACGTTATATGTTCATGGGAATATGGGCTTTGATGATTGTTGCTGTGATCTGCCTTTTGACCTCTTTTATGTTGGGCGATGTTGAATCCGCCCCGTTCATCCGGGTCGGTCAGTTTTTACTGGCGTTGTCCGGGCTGATGCTGGCGCTTGGGGTGCGGCTTGAACGCAAGCAATTTATCCGGTGTATGTGGCTGTATTTGCCGATGATAATTCAACACCTGACCGGCATTCTGCTTTGCACTCTGTTAATTCCTTATCAGCCGTTGCTGGTTCTGGTGCCGTTGTTGAATTTGCCGGTGATAATTGCCACGTTATGGATGTTGCTGCGGTTTGAATATCCGCTTACTGACCGGGCGTTTGGAACGCTTACCGTTTTATTTGCTGTTGGAACGATGGTGATGGCATTGCTAGGGTTGACTTATATTGCTTTCACTATGATGCTGGTCTGGTTTGTAATTGTAGCTGGAATTCAGACCGGTATGGCGTTGTCTATATTAATAAATAAATACTGTTCCGCCAATTCCCAGAATAAAATTATGGCATGTATGATGTTGACGTTGTGTGTTCCAGTGATGTGGCTGGGAATTATTGGTGGAATAATTTATTGGACTGCCGGTTTGTACAATGCTCAGGAACTTTTCCGGCAGATGATTGTCACCAATTTTATAAGTTATAAAGATGGCATGGAACTGAGTTTACTGGATATTCTTATTGCCGGTTTGGGCATTTTGATTGTGCAGTTCCTGCTTTCAACCATAAAACATATAACTCAGATGATTTTCAGCGCCCGGGAGGATATGGGGCTGATTCCGACATTCATGACTCTCGGCACCTATCTGGCATGGTGTTTGTACATTATTTTCGTGTTGGTTATTTTCAAGGTACATTACTCCAGTATCCTTGTTGTGCTGGGCGGCATGAGTATGGGGGTCGGGTTCGGAATGAAAGAGATTGTTGAAAACTTTATCAGTGGAGTAATTCTGCTGGCGGGAAAACAGTTGCGTCCGGGCGATCAGATTGAGTTCAATGGTATCTGGGGCAGGGTGCGTAAAGTGAGTGTGCGCGCCACCGTTGTTGATACTGATGATAATTCGGTGATCACTTTTCCCAATTCTCAGGTCTTGTCGAAAGATTTTCGCAATTGGACATTGAACCGCTCAATTATGCGCCGCGAGATTAAAGTCGGCGTTGCCTATGGTTCAAACATTAAAGAAGTTATGCGCATTCTTCATGAGATTATTCATAACGAACCCAATGTCTATAAAAATCCGCATCCGGATATCTTCTTTTCTGATTTTGGCGACAGCGCGTTGCTGTTCACGGTTCGTATTTGGATGAGTGTCGGCAACCGGCACGAAGTTCCAAGTAATCTTCGCGTGGCAATCAATGAGGCTTTTGCGCAGAATGGCATCGTCATTGCGTTCCCGCAACTGGATGTTCATTTCGATTTGCCGACAGCGATTCCGGAAATCCAAAATGTGTCAGTCCGTTGAATTATTTACGCCTGAAAGTGCAAAGATTGCAAAAATTGTTGCATTGTAACGCATTGAGGGGTTGATATTATTCAGATTTTTTACTATAATCTTTAGATAGCGCAGAGCATTTGGAATGCTGATGTACAAGATTATTGAAAGAAATAAATCCTGAACCTGAAGAAAAATGATATGTACGAACTTAAAGAAAATGTTTTAGAAAAAGTATCAGATGAACTGAAAGAGCCGTCACGTTTCAGGGTTATGCTGGTCAATGATGACTATACGACAATGGACTTTGTGGTTATGGTGCTGATGTTGGTATTTCATAAAAGCCTTGGCGAGGCGCAACAGCTTATGTTGACGGTTCATCGTGCCGGGAAAGCGGTTTGTGGAGTCTATACATTTGAAATTGCCGAGACCAAAGTAGCTCAGGTGGAGGCGATTGCTGAACAGCACAAGTTTCCTTTACGTTGTACGATGGAGGAGGAGTAAAATTGAATACTTTACCACAACCAACCGCTGAACTTAATAATATTTTGAATGTTACGGTAAATTTTGTTGTTGAATTGCAACATGAAATGATTCTGCCGGAGCATTTGCTGTTTTCTTTGACCAAAAATGACAAAATACGGTGTGTTTTTGAAAGTCTTAATGTTGATGTCGAATCTGTCAGAGAACAGCTTAGACATTTTTTTACAGAAAAAGTAGAAACATTTACCTGCAATGCGACTCCAATTGAATCGGTTGCGTTCAACCGCGTGCTGAATAGAGCATTATCCCGGGCGGAAAGCGCAGAGAAGTCGTGGGTTGGCGTAGTGGATGTTTTTGTCGCGTTACTGGACGAAAAACAATCTCATGCCTGGTATTTTTTGCATAAAGTCGGCATTGGTCAATATGAAGTAATTAAAGAAATATCCAGCGATGATTTTTACAAGGATAATGAATCTCTGGCAGACCGCGAAAGTGACAATGAGCGTGAGGATTTTAATTTGAATTTTGATAAAAATGAAAAACCTGAAGCTAAGCCTGAAGTTGTAAATACTGCGGAAAAAGGCGACAAATTAAAATTTCTCCGGAGATTTACCGTTAATCTGACCGAACAGGCCGCGCAGGGCAAAATTGATCCGATTATTGGCCGGAGCAGTGAACTTCAGCGTACGATGCAGATTCTATGCCGTCGCAAAAAAAATAATCCGGTATTGGTAGGTGAAGCGGGAGTCGGGAAAACCGCGATTGTAGAGGGATTGGCATTGCAGATTGTTCAAAGTAAAGTTCCAGAACGGCTGAAAGATTATAATATCTGGGCTCTGGATATGGGCGCTCTGGTGGCTGGAACAAAATTTCGGGGTGAATTTGAGGAAAGACTGAAAAAAGTTATTGATGATTTGAAAAATACCAGCAAGGCAATCTTATTTGTTGATGAATTGCATGTGGTGGTGGGGGCCGGAGCAGTTAGTTCCGGTTCGCTGGACGCATCCAATATTTTAAAACCGGCATTGAGTTCAGGCGACATAAAATGTATTGGAATAACGACTTATGATGATTATAAAAATCATATTTTGCGCGACAAGGCATTCAGCCGCCGCTTTCAGAAAGTAGATATCTCCGAACCGTCACTGGCGGATTCTGTGTCAATTCTTACCGGCTTGAAACCATATTATGAAAAACATTACGATGTCAAATTTTCCCAAGCCGCTTTAGAAAAAGCAGTGGAACTGTCCGCACGACATATTAATGACCGTTTCCTGCCGGACAAGGCAATCGACGTGATTGATGAAGCCGGGGCAAAAAATTCGCTCCGGGATTCAAAGCGACGAACGTTGATTACCGTTAAAGATGTTGAACAGGTAATCGCGCAAATGGCAAATATTCCATCGGCACGAGTTTCTGCGTCTGATAATGATAAACTGCGTACGCTGGGAGACGAACTCCGCTCGGTAGTCTTCGGTCAGGATGACGCAGTCGGAAAGGTTGCGACCGCGGTTAAAATTGCCCGCGCCGGAATTGGCGATAAACTTAAGCCGGTGGGAGCGTTTTTATTCTGTGGTCCGACCGGGTGCGGAAAAACTGAACTTGCCCGGCAATTGGCGGCCAAGTTGGGGATTGCGTTTGTCCGGTTCGATATGAGCGAATATTCTGAAAAACATACGGTGTCAAAGTTAATCGGCAGTCCGCCGGGATATGTTGGATTTGAACAATCTGGTTTGCTGACGGAGGCTTTGCTCCGCAATCCGCATTGTGTGCTGTTGCTGGATGAGATTGAAAAGGCGCATCAGGATATTTACAATATTTTATTGCAGATTATGGATTACGGAACTTTGACTGATAATAATGGACGCAAGGCGGATTTTCGTAACGCAATTATTATGATGACCAGCAATGTTGGCGCACGGAAACTGGACGGCAACAATATTGGTTTTTCGCCGGACGTTCAATCCGACCTGGCAACCCAGAAGGAAGTGGAAAAATACTTTTCTCCTGAGTTCAGGAACCGGCTCGACGGAATCTTGTTTTTTAACCGGTTGTCGCTGGAACTGATGAAAAAAATTGTCGATAAATTTATTCGACAACTCTCAGTGGAACTTAAAAA
>JBAYVM010000261.1:0-4873 GCA_041674645.1 Victivallaceae bacterium
AGATTCAACCGCGGAATTCAGAGTTGTCGATCCGCAGAGCAATCTGCTGCTGATGCTTTATCCGATGCATTTCTTTGTCAAAGAACCCGTCGAAGTTGATTTTATTCCGTACGTATTGGAAAAAAGACTGACGATTGAAGCCGACCTGAGCAATCTGAGCAATGAATTTCTGGGATTAATCAGCACAGGCAAGGTTACGCTGAATATCAAAACGACGGCGCCTGACAAAAAAGTCTCAGATATTAACTTTATTGTGAAAAACATCAAAGCTCCATATACAATTCCCGTAGAATGGATTGATGGTAAATATGAATTTCTTTTTACTGTTTCAGCGCCAGGGCTTGCTGCGCTCGGGAATTCCACTTCTCTAGTAAAACCTCCAACCCCGTGGTTGACCAGCAAAACCGGCATTACCGATCAAGTATTGGAACCATGGACACCGCTGGTCTATAACCCGGACGGCTCAATTTCAATCTGGAATCGTACCTATAAACTTGACGGGCCGTTCCCGGTAAAGGTAATCAACGCCAAACGCGACCTGCTGACGGGCCCGGTAATAATGACGATGACAACTGATCAGGGCAGCGCCAGCTTCAGCGTTAAAAGTCAGAAACAAATCATGAAGAAACCTGACCGGGCGGAATTTGAAGGAACCGGCGAATTCGGAAAACTTGGCGGAAGCGTCAAATTCGATACATTTATGGAATATGACGGTCTGGCGGCAACTACTATGACTATCACTCCGCCAGCTGACGGCTGGGATATAAAATCTCTGACTATGACTATTCCGCTTCGAAAAGATCTGGTAAAATTCATTCGCAAACCAACGCGTCAGAAATGGGACGGGAAAAAATGGGAAAGCGGTTTTGAACCGTATGTCTGGGTTGGAAACGAATACGAAGGTTTCGACTGGTTCTTCAATTCCGATGAAAACTGGAATTACACTGAACGTGATAACCCGACAATTATTTCCGTTGACGAACAACAAGCGCTTGTAACCCTTAAAATCGTCATGAAGCCGGCGAAAGTGACCAAACCACTAAAATACATCTTCGGGTTCCAGGCTACTCCAGTCAAATTAACGATTGAAAACTGGCGGGCGGTCAATAATATTACCCGCCCATGGTGGAAAGGAATAACCACCAACAACTGGAATACTGCATACTCGAAACAGATGGGAACACCGGATGTCGCTATGCCGGAAGAATGCACAAAATACATGAAAACGGACTTTGTTGATAAAGGCATAGAAATTTATCTCTATGTTGGTTCATGCAGTACTCCGGATTCAAATCCCGCCTTTAACTTCTTTCAGAAAAAGTGGTCAAATCCATTCGGCGCAACCTTTTACGATATGACAACACCGCAACGTCCATTCAATCCCGGATTGGCAAAACCTTACAGTTTGCAACCGGTATCACACAACAGTTCTTATACTGATTACATCATGTATAACGCCGAAAAAGCGCTCAGTCAACTGCCGACGGCCAACATCTATACCGACATGGACCGTTTGCTCCCGGATAAAAATTATTATCACAATTCAGGTTATCAAAATGATGCTTTCGGGCGTTCCGGAGTAACCTATGATATTCTTGGCCGACGCGGATTTTACAAGCGCCTGCTGACCGTCTGCCGAAACGCAAAAAATCAGGATGGAACTTCAGGCCGGCGTTGGAATCATGCCCATGATGCACTGGTGTTGCCGTATCATGCTTTCAATGATTACTTCTATCCAGGCGAACAGTTTTCCCACAACTTGTATAAAAATGACTGGTTCTATGTCAACGATCTGGAACCGGAAGCATGGCGTTGCGAACTGAACGGCCGCGCTTCCGGCATCAGTCATGTTTTCCTGCCGCAATTCATACGCGGTTCATTGAATAAAGACGACGAGAAACGACCGGAACTGGCGGATAGCCTGTTTACCATAGGTCTGCTTAATGACGTGGTTATTTCCGGCAGCTACTGCAATCAGGGGGCGACCGAAGAATACTGGGCTCTGCGCAAAGCATCAGGCATCACCGGGCCTGACGCAAAAGTAATCTGCTACTGGGAAAAAGACTGTCCGGTTGAAGCGTCCGGCGAACGCGCCCATGCCTCGGTATACTTTACCTCAAAAGGCGTAGCCGTCGGTGTTGGCAACTATCTGGATAAACCGCAAATTGTCAAGGTGAAAGTTAATTTGGCAAAGCTGGGCCTGGCAGGGGAAAAATTTACAGCCAGAGATTTGCGTTCCGGAAAAGTTCTAAACATAATTGATAACACTTTCCTGGTGCCGGTAAAAGCCCGCAACTATACCATCGTTACTTTGGAAAAATAAAATCCAGACGATGTTGCGTAAAAACGGGGCTGTGCTTTGTGATAAACTTGAGCTTGGCGGATTGAAAATCGGTGCCGTGAATAAAATTTTGTGCCACTTCATTTTCACAGAGATTCAGTTATCTGAAATTAAGTATAAGCTTATTATAGCCGGGAGGAAATGAGATTTCCGGAGTAAGTTCCGGGAATCTCATTACACATTAATTTGCATGTTGAGTCAGGCGTGAGATATTACATGGCATAAGAATTATGTAAATATGTTGAAATAGGCAGGTAAGTTTTATGTATTGTCGGCACAAATTTTTAACCTTATTGCTTTTGCTTGGCTTGGTTGGTTTAAATTGTTACGCGGAGAAATTGATGAAGAAAAAGACGGTTGAGGAATTGGAAGAATTCAAAATAAAACAAGAAACCGCTTATAGAAACACAAGCAAAGGGAAGCAGAAAATATGGGGTAAACAGATATTTTCCCCGCTAATACAAGCACACGGGGAAATAATTTTTTCTGATAATTTTGATAACCTGAAAAACTGGCATCATGAAGGCGGCGGAACGCTTACTCAGCCCAATAAAAATATATTGCAGTTAAATTGCATAGGCGCCCGGCAAGGCGGTATTGGTTGCATGGCCTTCTGCCGTAAGAACTTTCCCGATAATATCTGCATAGAATATGACATGAAAGTAGTTTTTTCAAAAGGATTGGTCATAACTTTTGTTGCCGCTCAAGGAAGAGAGGATGAAGATATAATAACCGAACTTCCTTTGCGTGAAGGTATATTTACCGACTACACTCATAATCCGAACATGAGAAGTTATCATGTCAGCATCAGTCGCTATAACGACAAGGGAGAGCACACTGGAACCAGTAATTGGCGCAGAAATCCCGGGTTGTTCATGATGGCGCAGCAAAATGATTTGTGTGAAAAAATCAACACCTGGTATCATATTGCCATTATTAAAAAAGGTTCATGGTTGCAATTAGCGGTAGATGGCAAATTGGCGGGCGGATTTGTTGATTCGAACGAGATACCGGAACCAATTCCGTCCACGGGTAAAATTGGTTATAGAGCGATAGGAAGTGAAGTAATTGCGCAAATAAAAAACTTTAAAGTAACAAGTTTGAACGAAATTAATAACACATCAGGAAAAATGAAATGAGAGCAAACGATTACACATTTATGAAGCTGCATTGTCTCTGCAAATGGACTTTAATCGCATTGATGTTTGCGCAACTGGCATGTTATGCGGAAATCGTTGATAACTTCTCAGAAAGCGGATGGGAAAAGTCAAAAACTACTCCGGGAGGATTTATAGTCCAAAAGAACAAACTTTTTCTGGATAGTAAAACTGGCGGAAAAGGTTGGGTAAATGTTTCTAAAACTTATGATATTGATGTTGATAAAACCCCATTACTGGTTGTCAGAGTTCCTATGTTGTCAGGTCGTGGTGAAGTGAAACTGATACTCAAAGAACCATTCAAAAAAATCCCGGTATTTGCGATTGCCAAATCTGGCGTTTATACGGTAAACATGAAAGAAAATTTTCGTTGGAAAGGGAAAAATCAGATTGAAGTAAATCTTTATGCAATCGGCGACGGCAGCAAAATAACTTATCAATATGTCAAGTTTACGGACAAACTGAGTGAGGATGAACTGGCGGAAATAGCCGCCGGGAATCAACCGCCAGAAAACCGGCCCAAGTTTGAACTTGTTCCGCTGTTTAATTCCTGCGGATATTATTATGTCACCCCCGCACAACAAGACATTATGATATTTTTTAGAGAAAAAGACGGGCGGTGGAATAAGGCGCTTGCTCCGGTGTGGATAAGCGAAGAACAAATGTATCGCGGCAGCATTGTCGGTCTCAATGAAAACACCAGTTATGAATTTAAAATTGTCAGTGGTGAAAAAATACTTGCAACGAAATTTTTTAAAACCTGGGGTTCGCAAGTTCCAGTTGCCAGTACCGTCGTGCTGGATGAAAATAACTTCAAGGGATATCTGAAAATTTCTGACGCAGGCGCTCCGGACGGTTGGATAAAATATACTGCCGCCGCCGGATTTATTCTGAAAAGCAATGGTGACAAACCACTGATTGACCTTATTGATGCCAAATATATTCTGCTGGACGGATTGGTTTTGCAAGGTGGCGGTTCCAGTGCGGTCGTGATTAATAATTGCAACAATGTGCGGATTAACAACTGCGATATCTCCGGTTGGGGCAGGGTTGGAATTCAACGTTTTGACAAGGACGGGAAGTATTATACAAAAGACGGCAAAACAATCAATTGCGATGGAGGAATATACTTAAACAAAAGTAAAAATACTGTCGTTGAACGCTGTTACATTCATGACCCGCGAAATCGCGCCAACTCATGGCGGTATTCTCATCCGGCGGGTCCAGAAGCGATGATGATTAACCGTCCGGAATCAACCGTTATACGTTTCAACGATTTTATCGGCAGCGATGAACACCGTTGGAATGACGCGGTTGAAGGCGCTGGCAATTTCTATAAAGACGGCGGATTCAACCGTGATGCGGATATTTATGG
>JBAYVM010000262.1:0-4873 GCA_041674645.1 Victivallaceae bacterium
ATCAGCGAACGAGTTTTTCTTGATTTGTTTAAAAGCATAACTGCGCCAAATAAAAACCTGAATATAAAAATCCAGTTGCCGAACGGGGAACTTTATGAACAACCCGGTAAAGTCGCTTTTATTGACAACATGATTGACAAAGATACCGGCACCATCTCCATCTGGACGGAGTTTGACAACCATGATATGAAATTAATGCCCGGCGGCTATGTCAGCGTACTGCTGTCAGAAAACTTGACCAAACCGCTGCCGGGCGTCAAGCAGTCAGCAATCATGGCGGATAATCACGGCAGTTACGTTTATGTCGTCGGCAAAGACAACCTGCCAAGCCGTCGGCAAGTGATTCCCGGTGACGTGGTCGGAAACCTGTGTATTATCGCCAGCGGCCTGAAGCCGGGAGATATGGTCGTAACTGATGGAACGCATAAAGTAATTCCCGGCATGCCGGTCAATCCGGTATCACCGCCACAGAACGACAAGGGACTTAAACCATGATTTCAGCGCCTTTCATCAACCGCCCCAAACTGGCAATCGTTATCTCCATTGTGACTGTCCTCACCGGAGCCCTCTGCCTGGTAAAAATTCCAGTAGCCGAATATCCGGAAGTAGCGCCGCCGCAAATTATTGTTTCCGCATCATACCCCGGAGCCAGCTCGGAAGTTATCGCCAACACCATCGCCGCTCCGATTGAATCGGAAATTAACGGCGTGGAAAAAATGATGTATTTCTCCTCCGCGTCTGACAACAACGGCAATTACAAACTTACTGCCACGTTTGAATCCGGAACCAACACCGATATCGCCCAGGTGAATGTGCAAAACGCCATTCAACGGGCGCAACCTTCACTGCCGGCGGAAGCTGTCGCACTCGGAATTACCGTCAAAAAACAATCCAGCGATATTCTGGGAGTATTTGCTTTTTCCTCAAAAACCGACAAACTGTCTAAACTTTTCTTGAGCAACTACGTCAGCATTAACGTCAAAGATGCGCTAACCCGTATTGACGGCATAAGTAATGCCATGATTTTCGGCGCACTGGACTACAGCATGCGCATCTGGCTTGACCCGCAACGCATGGCGGCCTTGAAAGTTACTCCAGAGGAGGTCGCCGCTGCCATAAAATCCCAGAACATCCAGGCGGCCACCGGCGCAGTCGGCACGGAAAAAAGCAATAACCTCATGCAGTACAAAATTAATACTGCCGGGCGACTCAACTCCGCGGAGGATTTTAACAAAATCATTATCAGAAGCGGCGACCACGGACGCCAGATTAAACTCAGCGACATCGCCCGCGCTGAGCTCGGCGCCAGCAGTTACACCGGCAACAGCTACTACAACGGCAACTCCGCCGTCGTTATGGCGATTTACCGCAACAACGACGCCAATGCGCTCAATGTGATTGACGCGGCAAAAGACAAATTAAAAGAACTGTCGCAATATTTTCCAGAAGATATGACTTATACCACCGTTTACGATCCGACAAAATTTGTTCGCGCCACGATGAAGGAAATCTTTTTCACCTTGATTGCCACCCTAATTCTGGTAGTAGCAATCACTTACGTTTTCCTTCAAGACTGGCGCGCCACCCTGATTCCGACAATAACTATCCCGGTTTCGCTCATCGGAACTTTTCTGTTCCTGTATCTGTTCGGTTTCAGCGCCAATGTGCTGACCATGTTCGCTTTAATCCTGGCTATCGGCTCCGTCGTGGACGATGCCATCGTCGTCGTGGAAAATGTTATGCGGCTGATTGAAGAGGAAGGCTTGTCGCCTAAAGATGCCGCTTTTAAGGCTATGCAACAGGTGACTGGACCGATTATCGCCACCACTTTAGTGCTGCTGGCGGTATTCGCCCCGATTGGTTTTTATGAAGGCATGGTGGGAACCATTTATAAACAATTCGCCGTCACCATGTGCATCGCCATTTTGATTTCCACGGTAAACGCGCTCACGCTCAGCCCGGCGCTTTGCGCGATTCTTTTGCGGCATCACAAACCAGCAACAGGTGTTTTTAAGTTGTTCAACGGCATGTTAAACTTCTCCTCAAAAAGCTACTTGTTCCTGGCTGGAATTCTGGTTCGCCGTTCCATCTTAACAGTAATCCTGTTCAGCGCGATTATTGTGCTGAATTATTTTATATTCAATAAACTGCCCACCTCTTTCCTGCCACCGGAAGACAAAGGCGTGCTGTTCTGCTCAGTCCAACTGCCAGCCGGAGCAACCCTGAAACGGACTGACGATGTATTGATGACCGCAGAAAAACTCATCCATAAGATTCCCGGCGTAAAAGATGTTCTCGCCATTAGCGGTTTCGGTATGGTCGGCGGCAACGGCGAAAACATGGGCATGCTGATTGTCATCTTGAATGACTGGGATGAACGCAAAACACCAGACCTTGACATTAATGCAATTCAGGGCAAAGTCAATGCTGCATGCGCCTCTATTCCCGCATCAAGAATTAATGTTTTCACTCCACCGGCAATTATGGGGCTGGGCGTTACCGGAGGAGTAAGTTTCATGCTTCAGGCCACTGGAGATCAAACCCCGCAGGAACTCGCGACAAATTTGCGCGGCTTTCTTGGAGAAATTAACCGGATGCCGGAAAGCATGTACGCATTCAGTTCATTTGATGCCAACACGCCGCAATTATTTCTCAATCTTGACCGGGCGAAAGCTCAGGCGTTAAATATTCCGATAAGCCGGGTTTTTTCCACTATGCAAAGCAAACTGGCTTCCTATTATGTCAACGACTTCAATCTTTTTGGTTATGCGTATAAAGTAAAAATTCAGTCTGATGTAAAAAATCGTGGCACAATCAACGATATTGAACAGATTGAAGTGATGAGTGACAACGGCAAACTGGTTCCGTTAACCGCAATCGCCACTATTGATTACAAGGCCGGACCGCGCCAGATGGAACGCTTCAATCAGTTCACGGCCGCGGAAGTCAACGCCGCCGCCAAACCCGGCATTAGCAGCGGATTGTACATGAACAAATTGCAGGAACTGGCAAAAAATAAACTGTCGAAAGATTACCGGATTGCCTGGACGGGAATGAGTTTCCAGGAACAACGTAATGAAGGGAAAATTGTTCTGCTCATGGGGCTCGCGCTGCTGTTTGGCTATCTTTTCCTGGTCGGACAATATGAAAGCTGGACCGTCCCCAGCTCAGTAATCCTCTCCATCGCCGTCGCCTCGCTTGGAGCAATGCTGGGAATGCTGGCATTCCATATGCCGCTCAGTATTTATGCACAACTCGGTCTGATTATGCTCGTTGGTCTGGCCAGCAAAAACGCCATCCTGATGGTGGAATTTTCCAAGCAACAACGTGAAGCCGGTTTATCCATTGAAGACGCCGCCATCAGTGGCGCCAAAACCCGTTACCGCGCCGTGCTGATGACCGCCTATTCGTTCATTCTCGGCGTATTCCCGATGGTCATCGCCACCGGAGCCGGAGCCGGCAGCCGCCGCGCCATCGGCATCACCACCTTCTGGGGAATGGTCGTCGCCACTTTATTCGGCATTATCTTCATTCCACCGCTCTATTCACTCTTCCAGAAAATCGGCGAAAAAGGCAACCAGTTCGTAAGCTATTTCAAAGAGAAAAAATAATCCTTCGAGTTGCATAATTTCAGATAACTGAATCTCTGTGAAAATGAAGTGGCACAAAATTTTATTCACGGCATCGATTTTCAATCCGCCAAGCTCAAGTTTATCACAAAAAACAACGATTTGGTGCCACTTTCATTTTCACAGTAAAAGTGCTTTTTGAGCATAGCTGGTTCAGACATCTGAATTAAAGGATTTACGATTACTCTTAAAAAAACAATCGAATATATTGTGGTTTATCAGCGGATTGAATAGACTTTGCCGGGGGATTGAGAGATAATCATTTTCATTTCCAGTTTCATCAATAAGCCGAGCAGAATACCGGTGGGAATTCCGGTGGCGACTGCCATTGAATCAAAAGAACAGGCTTCCTTTTTCAACAGTTTAAGCACTTTCTGTTCGTCTTCGGTGAAACCGCGCAGGTCAAGCGCATCATTATCTTCAATATCTGCTGATTCATCTTCAGAACTTACTGCGGAATTTCCATTTCTAGCGAATCCGGGCAGAAACTCCAAATCTTCGACAATGTCCTGAAAGTCTTCCGTCAGTTTAGCACCTTGCTTAATCAGTTTATGACATCCTTTCGCCTGCGGATTATCCACATGACCGGGAACGGCAAAAACCGATCTGCCCTGCTCCAAAGCGATTTCAGCGGTAATCAACGCGCCGCTGTCCAGACCGGCTTCAACTACCAGAACCGCGTTGCTCAAGCCGGAAACAATCCGGTTGCGGCGCGGAAAAGACTGTCGGCTGACCGGGAATTTCATTGGAAATTCGCTGATGACTGCGCCGCCGCTGTCAATGATGCTGCGCGCCAGCGGAATATGGTCTTGCGGATGAATACGCGCCAAACCTCCGCCCAGCACTGCCACGGTAATTCCTCCGGCGTCAACGGTTGTTTGATGGGCGACCGCATCCACGCCATAAGCCAGGCCGGAAACAACTTTCCAACCGGCAAATACTGCTGATTCGGTCAAGTGCTTCGCCATTTTTCTACCATAAGCGCTGATGCGGCGGGAACCGACAATCGCAATGGTATTGGAATCCATTTCAGGAAGAACTCCTCGAACATACAAGCAGAGTGGCGGGTCATAAATATTGCGTAACACTTCCGGGTATTGGGCATCGGCCAGAGTGATAATTGCGGCTCCGCCTTTGTCGGCAAAATCCATTTCCTCCGCCAGATTGATTTCACTTTTCCAGTTATGAATCTTCGCCGCCAGATTGTCGCTGATGCCTTTAGTTTCAGCCAATGCCATTACGGA
>JBAYVM010000263.1:0-4864 GCA_041674645.1 Victivallaceae bacterium
GACTGCGGTTGAATATTTTAATTTTTCCGCAATTCATCCCTTGCAACTGATGCACTATTTTCCGGCCAAGAAATCCGCCACCGCCAAAAACTATTACTGTTTCTTTGCTCCAATCCATAAAATGCCAGCCTTATCCACAGATTTTCAGATACCTGGAAAATGCTGAATTCCAAAGCTCTCTACCGGCGGTTTCCGGCTTAAATTCTCCGACTTCAAACGATTTCCGGACAATCTCCCGCGCCGCTTCGAGCGAGGCGACATCGCCGTCCGCCATTGCTTGTGCGAGAATATTTCCGGTGGCAGTGGCTTCAACCGGTCCCGCGGCAACGGTAATTCCCAGGCTGTCTGCGGCAAGTTGCATCAAGTATGAATCCTTAATGCCGCCGCCAACAATATTCAGGCACTGATATTTGACGCCAAGCAGTTTTTCCAGTTTTTCCAGTTTTTCGCGGAAACAAAGCGCCAGCGAATCGTAAATACACCGGACAACAGCTCTATCGTCAGGTTCGCCCTGCCCGGTTTTCCGGCAGAATTCAACCACTTTTTCCGGCATGTTGCCAGGAGTGAAAAACAGACCGTCATTCGGATTTATAAAATACTTAAGACCTTCAGCTTCAGCAGCCATTTTTTCTATCTGATTGAAAGAAATATTACGACCGGTTTCATTCCACACCCGTCTGGTCTCCTGAAGCAACCAGGTACCCATGATATTCGTCAGAAAACGAATTTTACCATTAAGACCACCTTCGTTGGTAAATGGCGCGGCTTCCGCTTCCGGGGTCAATATTGGCGAATCGGTTTCCGCTCCCAGCAGCGCCCAGGTGCCGCAACTGACATAAGCCCAGGTGCGATTAACTGGCGCTGGTGCGGCGGCAACGGCGGAAGCGGTATCATGCGAACCGACTTTAACCACTGGAATCGAACTACAGCCTAATTCCGCCTGAAGTTCCGGTTTCAGCGGAGCAGATTTGGAACAAGGCGGCACGATTTCCGGAAAAATTGAGCGTGGCAGTTTCAACAGGTCAATCAGTTCAAAATCCCAATTCCGGGTTGCTGGATTCAACAGATTGGAGGTTGACGCTTCACTGTATTCGCAAGTCAGACTGCCATTTAACATATAAGTCAGCGCGTCCGGCATCAGTAGCAAAACGCTGTTATCAAAATCTTCCGGATGCTGTTCACGGTGTGCAACCAGTTGATAAAGCGTGTTCAGTTGCATAAATTGAATTCCAGTGCGGGCATAAAGTTCCTTTCGTGGAATAATCTGAAAAACTTTTTCCGGAATGTTGTCAGTACGGGAATCGCGATAATGATATGGCAAACGCACCATTTTTCCGTTTGTCCGGTTGAACAAAACATAATCCACGCCCCAGGTATCAATTGCGATACTGGAAATACCCGGTTCAATGGCTAAAGCTTTCTTCAATCCGGTCTTAATTTCGTTGCAAAGCGTTGGAAAATCCCAGAACAGACTGCCGTTCTTTTCCATTGGTCCGTTGGCAAACCGGTGAACCTCAGTCAGCGATAATTTACCGTCGTCAATTCTGCCGATAATTCCTCGACCGCTGGATGCTCCCAAATCAAATGCCAGATAACTTTTAGCCACGGTTCCTCTCCCTGTGAATGTTGCTTATTTTTTTAATTTTGAAATATTGCGGTGCGCGTAACGAATCAATTCTTCAGTCTCATCCCAGCCAATACAAGCATCGGTAATGGAAACTCCCGGAAGCGGTTTTTGGCCTGAAACAACTTTCTGCTGCCCGGCTTGCAGATTGCTTTCCAGCATGGTTCCGGCAATCGCACGTTCGCCATCCGCAATTTGATTCATCACATCAAAAAATGCATCTCGCTGTTTGTCCGCCTGCTTGTAAGAGTTGGCATGGCTGCAATCAACAATGATATGTGTGTTCAATTTCGCTTTGCGCAGAGTAACTTTGAGAAATGCAATGTGCTCAGCGCTGTAATTCGGACGGTCGCCGCCGCGCAGAACAATATGCCCGTAGGGATTGCCTTTCGTCCGGAACACTCCTACCGTGCCGTTCTCCATCACCCCGATAAAACTGTGCTTGGAGCTCGCGGTGTTAATCGCGTCAATCGCCGCCTGCAAACTGCCGTCAGTGGCGTTTTTAAATCCAACCGGCATTGACAAACCGCTGGCCAGTTGCCGGTGCGTCTGCGATTCTGTAGTCCTGGCGCCAATGGCCGCCCAGGACACGGCATCTGCGATATATTGAACGATAATCGGATCAAGCATTTCTGTCGCCACCGGCAATCCCAGGTCAACAATTTTCAACATCAGTTTACGCGCCAGAAAAATACCTTTTTGAATATTGTACGCCCCGTTAATATCCGGGTCGTAAATCAGGCCTTTCCAGCCGACTGTAGTCCGGGGTTTTTCAAAATATACCCGCATGACCAGCATAATCCGGTCACTGACTTCATCGCTTAGTTTCTTCAGTTTTTCCGCATAAGCAATCGCGGCGTCAAGATCGTGAATCGAACAGGGGCCGACAATCATCATATGCTTGTCTGACTTACCTTCGATAATATTGCAAATTTCGCTTCGAAACTGCACAACTTTCATTACCGCATCCAGCGACAACGGCAATTCCGACCTGATTTCACCCGGCGAAGGCAGTGCGCTCTGCGTCAATATGTTTACATTATTGCTTGTCAGCATTCCTAACTTCCTGTTATAAAATATTTTCCAAACACATTATTAAAATCTCTGGTAAATATATATTTTCCGTCAAGTTTTACAATCTATGATGAAATTTTAATGAATTTTAGTTCCAGATGCGTTTAATATTTGAAATATTTATTCACTATAGTAAATTTCAAGTATGAATTTTCAAGGAGACCATCTAGCAGTGATCGAAGAAAAAAATATAGTGACGCCAAAAAATTTCTTATTCGGCGAAACCAGCGAGGATGCGCTGGAATTGGATTGCGGACGCAAATTGCACTCCGTCAATATCAATTATGAAACTTACGGCACATTGGCCGCAGACGGAAACAATGCCGTTCTCATTCTCCATGCGCTTTCCGGCAACGCGCACGTTTCCGGTTATCTCTCGCCGGATGATGCCAAACCCGGTTGGTGGGACGAAATGGTCGGCTCGGGCAAAGCGATTGACACCAATAAATATTTTGTGGTTTGCAGTAATGTCATCGGCGGCTGTTCCGGTTCAACCGGTCCAAGATCAATCAATCCGGAAACCGGCAAACTTTACAATATGGATTTTCCCGTAATTACCATCGGCGACATGGTCAACGCCCAAAAACGGCTGATGGATTATCTCGGCGTTAAAAAATGGCTGTCCGTGATTGGCGGTTCAATGGGCGGAATGCAAGCGCTGCAATGGTCAATCTCATATCCGGAATGCGTCGAAAGCGTTATCGCCATCGCCACCACCGCGCGCCTGTCGTCACAAAGCATCGCATTTGACTGGGTGGGGCGCGAATCCATAAAAAATGACCCGAACTGGCAGGACGGCAACTATGTGGACAACGTTCCGGAGCGCGGCCTGGCGACGGCCAGAATGCTGGCGCACATAACTTATCTCAGTGACCAGTCCATGAACAGTAAATTCGGCCGCGACCTTCAGGATACCAGTTCTTATTCATTTGACTTCAAGCGCGATTTCGCGGTCGAAAGTTACCTCGAATATCAGGGACAGCGCTTTGTGGAACGGTTTGATGCCAACAGTTATCTTTACATCACCCGGGCAATGGATTATTTTGACCTTTCCGCCGGTAGTGACGGGGATCTGGCCAAAGCTTTTACCAACATGAAAAGTTCATTTCTGGTTGTTTCGTTTTCCAGCGACTGGCTTTTCCCCACGGCGCAATCAAAAGAAATTGTCAAAGCGTTGCTGAAAAATCAGGTCGAAGTAAGCTATGGAGAAATAAATTCCAGTTACGGACACGACGCGTTTCTGCTGGAAGTAAGTACACTGGGAAAAATGATTGCCGATTTTCTGAAAAACTGTCTGGAGGATATCAATGGTAGAAATGCTTAAAAAAGAAGTGGCAAAACGCCCCGACCTGGTCGTTATCGCCGAATTGATTCCTCCACAAGTCAGAGTTCTTGACCTGGGTTGCGGAAATGGAACATTTCTACGATTGCTGGAAAAACAAAAAAACGTCCGCGGACTCGGCATTGAAATTGACCAGCAGATGATTATCGAAAGTATCTCCACCGGCATTTCTGTGGTTCAAGGTAATTTGAATAATAATCTGGATTTCGCTGATGACGGCAGCTTTGATTATGTAGTTCTCAGTCGTACCCTCCAGGAAGTCAGCCGCCCGGATAAACTTTTGAGTGAAATTGTCCGCGTCGGTAAAAAAGCCATCGTCGGTTTTATCAACTTCGGTTATATCGGCAGCCGGTTTCAACTGCTTTTCAGCGGACGCATGCCGGAAACCATCAGCATGCCCCATTCATGGTATAACACCCCGAACATTCATCTGGCCACGCTCGCCGATTTCAAAAATCTCTGCCGCGAACTGAATATTAAAATCCTCCGGGAAATTCCCATCGGCAGCAAAAGCAACACGTTGGCGGCAGCTCTCATGCCCAATCTGCTCGCTCACACTTGCGTATTCGAACTTACCAAAAAATAATTAGCTCAACAAATGAGTCTAATCGAATACCCGGTTGTGCGTTCGCATAAAGACCAGTCATGTCCAGATATCAACCTGTCTTACAGAATAAAGAAACCGGCGCCGGAGGTGTCAAACGTTTGTAGCCCAACAAAAATATAATGTTCGACTCCTGCGGGGGCGCAGATTTTTTTGCCGGATTATTCTATAAACGTGTTATCCCGTCGTGGGAATAAAACTCACTGCCTGTTGAATCACA
>JBAYVM010000264.1:0-4835 GCA_041674645.1 Victivallaceae bacterium
CGTTGCGAAAAATTATTCTGCTCCGGCAACAACTTCTCGTTCAATCTTTTCTGGCAAAATCCCCGCATAATATAACCATGTATATGTTTGTTTTTACATCCAGTTCCTCAATGAGGATTTAATTTAAGATGTTATTTTAATATTTCAAGCACACAATCTGTTACGATATGATATGTTTTAAAGTTGCAATGCCAGTCTCAATATGCTAGTTTATGACCGACAAAAATTTAAACTTCATGTTCGGGACAAATGGATGAATATTGCGCAAATTGAGAACAAACTGCAGGAACTGTCTGCATCGTATTCCAAAGGCACTTTTATCTATGATTTACTGCTCGCCTACGGACTGCCGAAAGCATCTATCGCCAGATTGCAGAAAGGCTCGCTGAATCTTTCCAAAACGCCCGGAGAAATCATCTGGAAAAAGAAACTCTATTTTCTGACGGTTCAGGATGAAGACCTGCACGGAATTATTGATGAACTGCGGAATGATCCGAGAATATTGAAGCATTCTCCACGCTTCATCATCGTTACCGATTATACAACCCTCCTGGCGGTTGACACCAAAACCGCAGATACGCTCGATATTCCCGTTGCTAATATTGCCGGACATTATGATTTCTTCCTGCCGTGGGCGAGAATGGAAAAAGCCTAGATGCAAAGCGAAAATCCCGCCGATGTCAAAGCCGCCGAACGCATGGCAAAACTCTTTGATGAAATCCGGAAAGACAATCCCGACAAATCCCCGGAATTTATTCACGGCTTGAATGTCTTCCTCTCCAGGCTGTTGTTCTGTTTCTTCGCCGAGGACACCAATATCTTTGCCAAAGGACAGTTTACCAATGTCATTAAGTCGCATACCCAGGACGACGGCAGCGATCTCTCCGCCTGGCTGGAACGCTTTTTTGAAGTATTGAACACCATCGAGCCGCAACGGAAAAATCTGCCCGTTTATCTTGAAGCATTTCCTTATGTCAACGGCGGCCTGTTCCGGAATCAATATCCGGTTCCGCAATTTTCCCGGCGTTCCCGGCAGATTATCATTGAAAGTGGCGATTTGGACTGGTCGGCAATCAATCCGGATATTTTCGGCTCAATGTTTCAGGCGGTCGTTTCCCCCGACCTGCGCGGCAATCTCGGCATGCATTATACTTCCGTGCCAAATATCATGAAAGTTATTGAACCGCTATTCCTGAACGAACTATACGAAGAGTTTGAAAAAGCCTGCGGCAATGGCAAAAAACTGAATCAACTCCTGAGCCGGATTAAAAAAATCAAAATTTTTGACCCCGCTTGCGGTTCCGGCAACTTCCTGATTATCGCCTATAAAGAACTGCGCAGACTGGAAATGAAAATCTTCGAGGAAAGCCAGACTCTTGCCCTGTCCGGCATTTCCATCGCCCAGTTCTACGGCATCGAAATTGACGACTTCGCCCATGAAATCGCCATTCTCTCCCTCTGGCTCACAGAACACCAGATGAACGTGGAATTCTTCAAAAAATTCGGACAGTGCAATCCGACGCTGCCGTTGAAAGAAGCCGGAAACATCGTTTGCGGCAATGCCACCCGCCTGAACTGGGAAGAAGTCTGCCCGAAAAAACCCGGCGACGAAATCTATATTCTCGGCAATCCGCCGTATTTGGGATCTTCTTGGCAAAACAAAGAACAAAAAGATGATATGTCATGTGTCTTTCAAGGAATAAAAAACTACAAAAATCTTGATTATATCGCTTGCTGGTTCTTCCTTGCTGCAAAGTACGCATGTAATGAAAATATGAAATATGCTTTCGTAAGTACCAATTCTATATGCCAAGGGGAGTCTGTTTCTTTACTTTGGCAGCATATATTCAAACTAGGATTATGTATTCAGTTTGCATATACATCATTTAAATGGAGCAATAACGCAAAAGCAAAAGCTGGAGTGACTTGTGTAATTATTGGATTATCTAATGAAGCACACAAAACGCGCTTTTTGTACACGGCATCTAATATTCAACAGGTCGAAAATATTAACGGGTATCTCATAGCGGCTTCCGATATTGCTGTCGGAAGAATTATTTATTCGATTGCAGGATTTCCGGGAATGGTAAAAGGGAGCATGCCGCGAGATAATGGTTATTTATCTTTTGGCGAAGAAGAACGAACAAAATTATTGTCAACTTATCCACAACTTGAACAAATAATAAAACCATTTATTGGCGGCGATGAATTATTAAATGATATAAAAAGGTATTGTCTGTGGATTGAAGAAGAAGATTTAAATTTAATAGGCAATATTTCTGAAATACAACATCGCTTACAAGAGATAAAGAAAGCAAGAAATGTAAGTGCTGCGCCAAGTACAAGAGATTACGCCTCAAGACCACATTTGTTTGTTCAGAGAACATATAAACCATATCCATTTATCTTTATTCCTGAAGTAACTTCCGAGCGGCGTACCTATGTTCCAATTAGTTATTTAGATGCAGGGATTGTTGCCTCTAATAAAGGGTTTGCAATATATAATGCGCCTGTTTGGCTCTTGGCTGTCATTACTTCTTTAATGCATATGATTTGGATAAAAACTGTAGGAGGCCGCTTGGAAACTCGGATTAGTTACTCGTCAAATATGTGTTATAACAATTTTCCATTCCCCCCTATTACTCAAACTCAGAAGGTTTGTTTAGAAGATTCAGCCTTTAAAATGTTGTCAGAGCGCGAACGCCATCCGGAAAAGACTTTAGCACAGCTTTATGATCCGGATAAAATGCCGGACGGATTGCGGGAAGCGCATCATCAACTGGATTTAGCCGTGGAACGCTGTTACCGTTCCAAACCGTTTGAAAGCAACGAAGAGCGCCTGGAATACCTGTTCAAACTTTACGAAAAAATGATAGCGGAAGAGAATAAAAAGCGGTAATGTTATGCCTGATATCGTAAAAAATGAAATATTGATATATCAGAATGACGATAGAACGGTGAAGCTGGAAAAGGAGACTTTGTGGATGAGCCCGCAGATGTTGGCGTGATTGTTCAAGGCGGCTATATTTGAGCAGTGCAAAAGGATGAATAGTTGAAATGAAAAAGCTGAAGAGAAACTTGAGTTTGCCGGTTTCGCTGGACGACGTGCTGCCCAGCGGGGCGGTCGAGTGGGAGCGGCAGGAATACATATTTAATCTCTATGAAAAATGAAAGTGGAGGAGAAGCCATAAATATGGAAAAGAGATTTGAGGACTTGATTTTTTCAACATCTGAATCAGAAGTCGTTGAATTTAAGACGGCGCAAAATCAATATGATAGAAACAAACTCGGGCAATATTTTTCCGCACTGAGTAATGAAGCCAATCTAAAGGGGCAATCGTCAGCTTGGATAATTTTTGGGTTATCAGATGCAAAAGAAATCATTGGCACAAATATTTCTGAATCTCAGTTGTATGAGTATAAGCTGGAAATGGCCAATCATACTTCGCCCCGGTTGAGTTTTGCGGAAATATATAAAGAAGAGTATGAGCATAAAAGAATTCTGATAATGCAGATACCTTCAGCGCCTCAAGGAATCCCTGTGGCGTGGAAAGGACATTATTACGGCAGAAATGGCGAATCGCTCGGCGCATTGAATATTGAGGAGCTGGAAAGAATAAGGCGACATGGAGTTTTAGAGGATTGGAGTTGTAAAACGGTAGAGGCGGCAACCATTGATGATTTGTCTAAAGAAGCAATCAGCCAAGCCCGTCTCCTGTTTGAAATTAAAAATCAGTCATTAAAGAGCGAAATTGAATTATGGGACGATGAGAAATTTCTCAACAAGATAAAACTGACAATCAGAGGCAGAATAACCAATGCCGCAATTATATTGTTAGGTAAACCAGAGGCCGAATATTTGCTTAGTCCGGCCATCGCCAAGATTACCTGGGTGCTAAGAGATAAGGACAACATAGAAAAAGACTACGAACATTTTAGTTGTCCGTTTTTGTTGAACATTGAAAACGTGTACAGGAAAATCAGGAATCTGAAATACCGTTATATGCAGGAAGGGACATTGTTCCCGGAAGAGGTTGACCAGTATGACCCGTACATAATTCGAGAAGCGCTGAATAACTGTATTGCACATCAGGATTATACAAGG
Source organism: Victivallaceae bacterium (assembly GCA_041674645.1). Classification (GTDB taxonomy): domain Bacteria; phylum Verrucomicrobiota; class Lentisphaeria; order Victivallales; family Victivallaceae; genus JBAYVM01. Next base: position 4,106 of record JBAYVM010000264.1, read on the forward strand.
GGAGGAAAAATCAATATAGTTGAAAAAGAAGATGGTACTTTGACTTTTTTAAATATGGGGAAATTTATTCCCGGTTCAATAGAAGAAGTAATTATGTCGGATGCGCCTGAATCTCAATATCGTAATGCTTTTTTAGCCAATGCAATGGTTAATTTAAATATGATTGATACCATCGGCAGCGGGATAAAACGAATGTACATGATTCAAAGGAAAAAGTTTTTCCCATTGCCGGAGTATACTATTAGCAAAGATGCTGTAAAAGTTGTAATCAACGGGAAAATTCTTGATCCTTCATATGCCAGTAAACTTGCCCATATGCCGGAACTATCATTACATGAGATAATACTGCTGGACAAAGTTCAAAAACATAAAGATTTGTCTGCGCAGGAAATTCGCGAATTAAAAAGTAAAGGATTATTGGAAGGGAAGTACCGAAAACTTCATATATCATCACACGTAGCGGGAAAGACAGGGCAAAAGAGCGAGTATATGAGACTCAAAGGTATTGACGACGAATATATCAAGAAGATGATAATTGATTATCTTATTAAATTCGTTTCGGGGAAAAAAGTTGATTTTGAAAATATTCTTATAGATAAACTCCCGGATGTCTTAGACATTGCCCAGAAGAAAAATAAAATCAAAAACATATTGCAAAGGCTTAGGCGTGAAGGTCATATAGATATAAAGGGGAAGGAGTGGAGAATGTCTAAGTAGCAAGTTTTAGACA
>JBAYVM010000265.1:0-4835 GCA_041674645.1 Victivallaceae bacterium
GTGTTCAATGAGACCTTCCGTCTGACAGCGCCGGAGAGCTTCGTACATTCCGTCCGGGCGCATGGCATCATGGTAGTGTTCCATTTTTCGCAGACACCAGACATGGAAAAAGTCGATTTTGTCAACGTTCAGCCGTTCGAGTGATGTACGGACTTTATCATAAGTTTCCTGCGCGTTTTTGACGTGCATTGGCATTAGTTTGGTGGAGACGAAAAACTTGTTGCGCGGCATGGATTTGAAGGCGATGCCGAAAATATCTTCACTTTTGTCGTCGCAATAGCCGGGCGCGGTGTCGAAATAGTTAATGCCTTTACCTGAGGCGTAATGCAACAGTTCCGCGTTTTCTTCCAGAGATTTTTCTAAATTGAATCTCATGCCGCCGAAACCGACTGCTGAGACCTTTTTTCCGGTGCGTCCATATTCTTTGTATATCATGATTTACCATTGGTTGTTGATTATTGAAAAGTATTATGATACCGATTTTCGGTTAAACTTTCAAGTCCGGATGTGAAAAAGATTGGTAAAGTTCCGGCTGGCTATTTTGAGCTGGCTTTGTGCTTAAATTCTCTAACCTGGGCATCTGACGGCGGTTGTTCGCGGTATCTGATGGCCTGATATTCTGCAAACAGGTTTTTCAGTCGTATTATCTCTCCCTGCGGGATTTTTGCATTTTTCAACTGGTCGGAGAGTTCTTTAACGGTTGTCGTTTCATTCAGTTCAATGTCCGGATATTTTCTGAGGGTTTTAACTATTTTCCGGTAGATAGCGGACAGTTTTAAAACATTATGGTCCGGAGCTGCGACAAGGCGGACATGTACTCTGTTTCTTCTGCGCCGCCGGATAAAATAGATGGTCGCCGCGATAAGAGCCAGCAGGAAAAGCGGTCCGCGAACCGGATGCCAGAGTAAATTGGTGAACGCGGTCGTGATTTCGCTGAATACGGAAACGATGGCTTTAGCGAAATAACCACGTCGCAAATCGGACAGCAGTTGCTTGAAAAACTTTGACACGTAATCTGTCCACGACTCAACGGTTCCCCATTGGTGGCGGTAATTCGGTGTGCCGGATGGCGGAGTTGGTTCCAGCAGAACCCATTTGCCGGTGTCGCGGTTGTAGGCTTCCAGCCAGGCATGGGCGTTGCCGACTCTGGCGACATAATAACGTCCGGACGGATGTTGTTCTTCGCAGACAAAACCTGTAACATAACGGGCAGGAATTCCGAGTCGGCGCAACAATAGTGTCATGGAAGCGGCGAACAATTCACAATGCCCCTGGTGGGAGTTAGTGAGAAAATAAATCACCGGGTCGGTGGAACCGTTATCCTGCTGCCGCAGTTTGTAAGTGAAATTTTTCTGGTAGTATTGAAGCAACAGCGTGAATATCTGGTCGTCGGAAAGTTTTCCGCGCTGACCGTTCAAGCCGGGAATTTTATCCAGTATAACTTTCAGTTGATAGGTTAGTTCTTCCGGAATTTGCGTGTAATCCATTTTTTGCTGCACGTTTAATTTTGGCGGCATTTGCCAGGCGCTTTCCTGAAACGCAGTTGGCGTGTATGCGGTATAGCCGCCGTCCTGTGTCCAGTCTTCCGGCGAGATTACGCCGTCTTCAGTGTAGGCGATGCGGTCGGCAATCATGTCGAACTGTTCGGCGTTGCCGGGGTAGGGGATGGCTTTGCTGTAAATTTTTGCCGCCGGAATTATTTCATAGAAATTGAGATCTTTTTTCGGTTGGGTGAAGAAGAACGTTTTAAACGCAATCATTCCGGTATAAGTTTTCGACTTCATCAATCGAATTTCCCGTTCTTTGTTTTCCGCCTCATGCCAGGCACCGGCGGTATAGGTTACATAGGCGCCGCAACGCAAATAACCCGGTGGACGTTTTGAAACCACTCGCACAATAATTACTTGTTGATTATTAATTACTTCCGGGGATAAGGTACGGTTCAAGTCAACAGTTTGGCTGAAAACAATATTCTTCCCGTCGCGAACATGCCGCATGCCAATCCGCATTAGAAAATTTTCAAGTTTGCGGATTTCGCTCTCATATTGTTGATAAAGTTTGAACAACCCGACGGAAGCGAGTGGAATAAAGATGAAAATCGCAATGGTCAGAAGATTTTTGCGGACCCGGTAACGGCTGAATTTTTTCTGGATTTTGATAGTTCCAGCCATGCGGAATGAAAGCAGAATAAACAGGAAAGTCACGGCAATTGAAGTGATGAAGAACGCCGGGAAAAATTTCATTAACGGCGACAGCATGAACAGCCGTTCATTTTCCAGGCTCATGTTGTAAACGTCGCCCCCGAACGCCAGTCCCAGTATTGCCGCCGCCGCCGCGCCACCGCAGGCATGAGGCCCGGAACGGAAAAACGTTATGCAGACTGCCAGATAAAAACCGATAGGAACGATATATTCCGGGTGAAAAAAGATGCTGAGATAGCCGAAACGGTCATTTTTCAACGGGAAGACAAAGTCGAAGAGCACGGCAAGGGTTATTGACAAGACCACAAAATAGATAATGGAACGGTCGTTCAGTTTAGCCGGTTTGCGGATAATCATTGAAAATGCCAGCCCGGCAATGACAATCAGCAGAACGTGCGGCAGGTCGGCGGCGGTGGCAAAGAAAAACGTCGCTGGCAGCAGGATTGCCGAAACCATCAGTATTTCGGACAGAGATTTTTTTTCAGTAAACTCACTCATAAATTTCTGACTCTCCCGCTTTTAATGTCGTCAATGCTGACAATCTGTATGTCATCCGGAATGGAATTCGTGTTCGACGGCGGTCGGACAATGATGGTTTTCAGCGCGACATTAGAATTGCGCAACTTGTTGACCAGTTCCTCCCGCTCTTTGTCCCAGCCCAGCAGGATTAATACCGCGCTGCCGATTCCGGAAACCTCTTCCAGCACACTTGGCGACAGCCGGTTGATGGGATGTTCATTGTTCGGTTCCAGGCAGGCCAGAATATCCAGAATGCCATCGAAACAGGTCAAATGGCGACCGGATTGAAAATGATAAACTTGCAGTCCGGCGGCAAAAATATCCACGACATATTCACCTCGAGTGAGATAGTCAGTCAGCGCTGCGGTTAAGGAGAGCGCCGCCTCCAGTTCTTCGAAATATAAATCTTTTTTGCTGGTCAGCCGGAAGCTTTTCATTTTTGGAACAAAGGTATCAACAATCAGCGCAATCCGGCTGAGATATTCGTCCTGATATTCTTTGATAATGATTTCATTGGTTCTGGCGCTGCCAGGCCAGTCAATGTGGCGCGGGTCATCGCCTTCACGGAAATCGCGGCAACCGAAAAAATCCATTGACTCGCCGACTTTTGACACTCGTGATACTCCGTCTTTCTGATATTTCAGCCCCACTGGAAGAATTAAACTGTTTAGCGGAAAAAAAGACGGATATACCAGTAACGGGTCGGAAGTTTTTTTGCAACAGCAACTCCATTTGAAAATCGAAAGCGGAAACATGGATTCAGCGATTGGAGAATATATCTGATATTTGCCGCGCCGGTGCGCTTCCAGCCGTGCCGTTGTTTTGATATTTTCTCCGAATGGTACTGTTCCGGCCGTGCCGTGAGACAACCATTTAACGCCTTCTTGTAGATTGTAGGCATCAAGCACGATATCCCAGGCGGTGATTTTGCGCCGGTTGGTAATCGCGTAGTTTATTTCAAATGCGGCTCCGGCTCTTACTCGTTCCGGTATTTGACGGCTGATTTGTAGTTTGGGACGGAAAATCATGCCAAGAAAAAAATCGGCGGCAAAAATTACTCCCAGTAGTATGGATAATGCTCTGACCGGTGAAAACATGGCAACTGAACTGTACATCAGGATGAGGGCGGTCGATGGCAGCAAAAATCTTCCGGGCAGGGTGAACAGTCGGAGCATCCAGCCGTAAAACCAGGCCGCCAGGGCAATGGTCGGTGAACGGTAAATGCCATGCTGCCGCTGGTGTGAAGATGCATGAAACCATTCCGGGCCGTTTAGGAAAGCGGCCATGATTTTTCCGTATGTTTTTTTAAGATTCATTCCTTGAGCCCCGCCGGGATTTTTCCATTTTGTCGTAATGTTTTAAACTGGAACTTTGGTATTCGTCAAAATTTCCATGACGACAGACAGGGTTGAAACCCCGGAATATTTGGCTTTGTTTTCCAGCATCATGCGATGCGGCAGCACCACCGGAGCCAGACGTTTTACGTCATCCGGAATAACGAAGTCGCGACCGGACATATAAGCATTCGCCTGGGAACAGCGTGACAGAATTAACAGCGAACGCGGACTGGCTCCCAGCGTAACCCGGCTGTCATGACGGGTGGCGCGAATGATGGAAAGCATATAGTGAGCTACAGTTTTTTCAATTTCCACCTCTCTGACCAGACGTTGAATTTCGGCAATTTCATTGCAACTCAGCACCGGACGGATTTCATGCGCGGGATCGTGCTGTTTGCGGTCAAACAGTATTTCCAGTTCATCTGCTTCATCCGGATAGCCCAGCGACAACTGCATGGCAAAACGGTCGAGTTGCGCTTCGGGCAGAGGATAGGTTCCTTGATATTCAATTGGATTTTGCGTGGCTATTACCATAAATGGATGCGGCAGTTCATTGGTTTTGCCGTCAATCGTAACTTGACGTTCGCTCATGCATTCCAGCAGTGCAGATTGGGTTCGCGGCGAAGCCCGGTTGATTTCATCCGCCAGCATGATATTAGTGAAAACTGGTCCTTTCCGGAAATAAAAATTTCCTTCTTTCGGATTGTAAATTGAACTTCCCAGGATATCATTCGGCAGAATGTCCGGGGTGAACTGGATGCGATGGAATGCGCCGTCA
>JBAYVM010000266.1:0-4830 GCA_041674645.1 Victivallaceae bacterium
ATGCGAGAAGTCATTACTTTTTTGCCTGATTTGGATGTGCTAAAATGACCGTGAAAGCATTTTTTGCTTTCAATCCGCCAGTGTCTTTTCCGTCGCGGTCGCGGGTGTAAAGCCGGAAGCCATAGCGAGTTTGCACTTTTTTATTGTCATCCATAATTTTAATTTTCCCATATTCGTAAATGATTGGCAGACGGTTCAGCGAATCCAGCGGTTTTTCAGGAAGAAACGCGAGCGAATCCGGGAGCTTGCCGCTGTCTTTTTTGTAGAGTTCCACCGCAACGGCGATTTTGACCAGACGGCGGCAATCTTCAATTTCACCCTGTCTGATATGGACAACATTTAAGACCGGAAGAAACATGCTGGATAAAATAAAGAAGTTGTTGCGCATCGTTATTTGGTCAGGTGCGGCAAGTTCATAACGTTCTTTGGCTGTCATATTGCCCGGCTCCAGAAACAGTTTGATGAGTTTTTGATATTCACTCAACGCAAACAAATAATCACGCTTAAAGAAAATTGAAAATTCAATTGGTAGATATTTTTGCGCTACAACCTGCCATCTCCCCGACTGTGAGGTTGCGGTTTTAGGATTAAATTGCTTGATTGTAACATTTTCATAACAGCTTTGAAATGTTGTTGCGTCGTCGCCCATTGTGTCCGCAAATGCCGCACCCCATTGGGTTTCCTTTTGTAGAATGTGTTCCCAATCGTTTGCGTTCAGTGTTCCTGCGGCCAGCGGATAAGACAATGCCTCTAAACGAATTTTTTCTACTATAATCGCCACCAGCTTGGAAAATAAAAAAGTATCTGCAAGACACCAGTCGCGGATGTTCTCCAACTCCGCATTACGTTTCAATACATCGGAACGGTTGGCAGAGTTGGCAATCAGTTCATAGCACAAATACCGCGCAGTTCCACGCAACATGTTCAATTCCGGCATTAAAACTGCGGCCAACACTTCGTCGGTATAGGCATGTCGGATGCTTTGCGGCGGAAGTTTCACCAATGCATTGACCGCGTCGATGAATTTTGGATTTTTCTTTTTGAAAGCTTTTAATTTCTGCTGATAATCAGTTATGCTCAAAGCGGGATTCAGCGTAAACCATTCATAATCACAATCATGATAGGCGATTAATGATTTTAGCGGCTCGGCATCCAGTGGAAAGCCCTGATTCTGACGTGCCCAGAAGTCTTTCAATTCGATGGAGCGACCGAGCATTTGCGAGATTACGGTACGACCATGAATAATATCGCGGTCGAGTTTTGCATTGTAGCATCGCAACCCGACGACATATAAAATCAATAATGCCAACGGCCAGAGATAGTGTAATTTAAGTTTGTGTTTGTCGCGGAATCCGGCGATGGCAATGGTCAAGGTAATGACGCCAGCCCAAACCAGGCCCCACGCAACATAAGGATCAAGAGCGAAAGGTAAAAATTCTTCTTGCTGTGCGAACAACGTTACTGCACAGATAAGGCTGATTGCTCCAAATACGGCGAAAACCCACCGTTTTTGTTTGATGAGTACTGGTACCAATATCAGTCCGCCGGCCTGATAAAATAACGCGCACAGAGAACTGACTGCACTAAACCATTTTTGAGAAAAACAACATCGAATTATTCCGTTGTAAGCATATCCAAGCACAAACAAACCATAGAGATATGGTAATAATGTAAGGATAAAAATTCCTCCAAAAATAGAGAGAGCTGGTAATAATTCCAATTTCAACGCAATTAGGCGGGGTATTATGGTAAACATAAACAAAGGGATTATCGAAAGATAAAAAATGATCCACGAAAATCCGAACAGCGCCGCATTGCGTGGCGACTTTCGCAAAAACAGCTTATAAAAAAACTTTTTCCGGCGATAATGTTTCAATCGCGGTGTGGATTTTGAATTGAGTTTCGGTGTCTGCGAATCTGTAGTCATCGTTTTTCGCCTCTTCATGTTTGATGATATTAATCAATCACATTTCCTGAAAACGCTTTTTTCAGTTCAGGCAAAAATATATCAGGATAGCCAGGATTATGCAAACTCATTGGTTTTAAAAATATGTCAGTTTTGCCAAAACTGACCAAGTGACGCGTTGTCTGTAAATAAAGTTGTATTCTTGGTGTTTCTGGTTATATTTTGACTTTGGACGCGCCAGTCTGAATTTGAATTGCAAACAGGAGTAACCCGTGCGGCTGTTTATCGCTATAGATTTTTCGGAAGAAATTATTTCGGCGGTGAGTACAATTGCCGCCGGAATAAAAGCTCCGAAATGGGTCAGTCCGGAACAGCTTCATCTTACGCTGAAATTTATCGGCGATTACCCGGATGATGAGGTCGATAAACTCATTTCCGTTTTGCGCCGGATAACCTTTCCGGCGTTTTCGTTGACGTTGTCGGGAACGGGATTTTTTCCCGGCGTCAGCCATCCACAAGTGTTTTGGCTGGGAGTTGAATCATCCGCCGCATTGAACGGGTTGAAACGGGAAATTGAAGATTTGCTGGCCGTCGAATGCAATATCGGACGGGATGAACGTGAATTCATTCCGCATGTCACACTGGCCAGATTTAACCGCGGTGGTGTTCCGGAATTAACCGCCAGACTTCGGGAAGCATTCTCCGGGTTGCAAGGAAAGAAATTCAGTTGTGATAAATTTACTCTATTCTCCAGCCGGTTGACCTCCGCCGGGGCAATTCATCAAGCCTTGGCGAATTTACCGTGCATTGAAGGCAAACATGAAACGAATTGAACAGGTAATTTTAATAGTGACATTTATTGCATTTTCCTGGCTGGGAATGCAGGCTGTGCATGAGTTCGGTCATGTTCTCGGGGCGTGGCTGACCAAGGCGGCAGTAGTCAAAGTCGTACTGCATCCGTTGGTCATTTCTCGAACCGACATTGTTCGCAATGAGCATCCGCTAATTGTCGTGTGGGCGGGGCCGGTTATCGGTTTCGTTTTGCCGCTGCTTGTCTTTCTGGTAGCTAAAGTTTTCCGGACACCAATGCTTTTCCTGTTTCGCTTCTTTGCCGGATTTTGCCTGATTGCCAACGGGGTTTATATTGCGTTCGGTCCGGCTGACGGAGCCGCGGACACCGGCGTCATGATTCAACACGGCACGTCCCGCTGGGTTATGCTCGTCTTTGGAATTATCATTGCGTTGTTGGGATTGTATCTTTGGAACCGGCAGGGAAAATATTTTGGTTTGGGTGAGGCTAAGGGCAAAGTCAGCCGGAAGGCGGTCATCATTTCAATATCACTTCTTCTGGCAACCGCCGGACTGGAATTTATATTCAACAGCAAATGATTGTTTGACCTTGCCGGTAAGTCTAAAGATGGACAAAACATAATGCGACTGCAAGAGCCAACATAAAAAGACCAATGATAATGTAGAAAATAGAGGTAATATTATTGAGTTTGACGAGTTTACATTCTCACCTTCTCTCTTATGTATTCATGCCGGTGTTTTGTATTGGAACCACAAGACTCCCTTACAATTATAGTAGATTTTTCTTTGAAAACTCTTTTTATCTTGCCCAGGTTGGGATTTTTTGCCATGTTATATAGTTCTTCTGCAAGCATTTCGCCTATTTTGTAAGCAGGGAATTCTATTGCAGTAAGAGGTACTTCAACTGATGACGACAACTCTCCTCCGTCAATGCTCACAATGGCAACGGTTTTAGGAATTTCAATTCCGAAAGATGTAAGCATGTCAAATATAATTACTGCATAATATTCAGAAACAGTAATTACTGCCGTTGGACAGGACTTGCTCTGGAATATTTTTTTAATTGTATGGATTGATAAGTGATCAGTTTTGTCAATAAATGGACAATCCTCCTCTTTCAGCCCTTTTTCAGCACAAGTTTTCTTGAAAGCATTGTAGCGTATATGATTTGATTTTTCATCTTTCTCCAGTTCAGAGCCAACATACGCTATTCGTCTATGCCCCAAATCTACAAGATGGTTTACTGCCTGAGCTGATGCATCATATTCGTCTATAATAACTTCCGTGCCGCTAAATCCTTCAAGTTCTCTGTAGCCTATTGCAACATTAAATCTTGCCGCCTCGAGTAATTTCAGCAACGGAAGCTCATCATGTTTATGTGCAGACGGATAGATGGCTATTCCAGAACATCCAGTGTTGTTGAGACTATCGATAACCATAGAAATATAATTCAAATTAAATCGAGTGTAGATAATGCTGGCGATACAGCCTTTATTGCGAAAGTATTCAGAAAAGGCATAGGATGATTTTGTGAAAAAGTTGTGAACAAAAGAAGGTATCAAAATATAGAACGGAAGCAACGGATTAAAATGGCGCGACGACACAAACGACCCCGTTTTAGGATGCCTGACAATTAGCTTATCCTTTGCAAGCTCATTTACAGCTCTTACCGCCGTTATTCTTGATACTCCATAAAGTTTGCATAGCTCGTTTTCGGTCGGAATCTTTTCATTTTCTTTCAGTTCATTTTTATTTATTTTAGCGAGCAGGTCTGAATATATTTTTTGATACTTTTTCATGATTGTTCCTTTTTTGATATATCAATTATATATCAATTTAAATAAAAGTCAATTGTTATAGCAATATTTTATTTTTTTGTGCTTAATTGTTATTATTTTAATAAATACTATTGACATATTAAAACGAATCATGTATAATACAAAATGTTATCGCCTCAGCAGTGTGGATAACGGTCAAATAAACGTCAGGTGTTTTGAATAAAGAATGAAGTATGAACAAAAAATATGACGTAACCCGGACAGCCAACAGAGAGTCTGAGAAAAAGTCAATTTTGGAGGGTGATAACTTTTTGAAACTAAACTATTACAAACTAA
>JBAYVM010000267.1:0-4807 GCA_041674645.1 Victivallaceae bacterium
ATATTTCCGGGGCGGCGGGTTCTCCTCACGCTTCTTGAGTCGTGCGGGAATGCCGATAACCATGTCCAGAGTTAATCTGATTAAAGGTTTGGGTCCGGTGCTTCAGATTGCCGAAGGTTACACCTTTGAACTGCCGGAAAAAATCCACGATAAACTTGACCGCCGCACAAATCCGAGCTGGCCGACCACCTGGTTTGCGCCAACGCTTACCGGAAAAGGCGCTTTCAAGGACGTTTACAGCGTTATGGCCAACTGGGGAGCCAACCACGGCGCGTTCAGTTACGGTCATATTGGGGCGGATTTGATTACGCTGGCGGCGATGTTGCGCATACCGGTTTGCATGCACAATGTGGCGGAAGACAAAATATTCCGTCCCAGCACCTGGGCGGCTTTCGGCATGGACGCTGAAGGTTCCGACTATCGCGCCTGCGACAGTTTCGGTCCGCTGTACCGGTAATTTTTTCAGATTATTTGCATTAACCGGATTTTAGTGATATTTTTACTGAAATCCGGTTATTTTTTCCGGCTAACCAAACAACAAACAATGGAGAACAGAAGATGAAAAAGCTACTCTGTATGCTCGGAATTGCAGGGATTGCCAGTCTGCCGGTATTCGCGGACACCCAGGAGATCGTCAACAACAACAGCTTCGAGACGATAAACGCCAAAGGCATTCCAACGATGTGGACGGTCAATCAGTATTTCAAAAAAGACGATAAAATGGGAACCATTGAAGTCGTTTCAGAAGCTGCCCAGGACGGAAAAAATTGTTTATTGATAAAAAACAGTTCAAAGCAAGTTTTTCATCTGTACGGGAATTTCGTTCCGGTAACAGCTGGCGATGTGGTCAAAATGAGCGCCTATGTAAAAGGCAAAGGCTCATTTAAACTGGCGCTCTATTTTTACAATGACCAAAAGGCCTGGAGCGGCACTAATTATCCCACCGCTGAGAAAATTGAAAATGTGGAATGGGACAAAAAGGATTTTTCTATTACCGTGCCGGACGGGGATTTCAAAGGCAAAGGCAGCGCGGCCTTTATTCGTTCAGCAATTGTCATTGACAGCAACAGTGAAGTTTTTGTCGACAATTTCCAGGGGCAGATTGAGAAAGCTCCGGCCAAAGAAGCGGCTCCAGCAGCCAAAGAATAATTTCAGTTTATTGATTCTTGCGCCTGTCCAATCCGGACAGGCGTTTTTTTTATCCGAATACCCACATCGCAGTCATAATAACCAGCGTCAAAGTGAAGATTGAGGATAAATAAGACCAGAACAGAATAGTGGCAAGTCCCTGCTCCATGTCATGATTTGACAATGCCGCCATGACGACCAGATTATTCGCCGGCGGAGAACCAGCCTCAACTACCAGTACCAGCGCCGCCATCAGATTGGCGGGAAGAAATCCCAGCTTACGCAACATAATCACATAGAAAATGCCGATAATCGGGAAAATTATCAGTTTAGTCAGAATAACGGTAAAGATTGAACGTTTATTGACCGTTCCCGCCACGGGGCCGTTGGCCAGCAGACCGCCCAACAGCAACAATGCGCACGGAATGGTTCCCTGCGCGATGACTGAAGCGGAATTGAACAGGAAATTCAGCTGTCCGGAATTATCGCAGATTACTTTTTTAAATGGCGGACAAATACCGACAACAAGCCCCAGTAACATGCCGATTATCGGCGGAGTAAAGATTTTTTTAATCCCGACATCATGAATTTTATGACCACTGATAAGCGAATAACCTACTGTCCAGAGTAACGGAGAAAATCCCATCAGGAACACTGAAATCAGTGCCACCGCTTCGTCGCCGGCATTTTTGCTCCCGGCAAAACAGGGAAAAATTATCGTTACCGCCACCAGCACTGGAATCGGCAGATAACCGGTATTGGCGAATGCAATTGCCGCTATAACGCCATTTCTAATCTCTTTCCGCGGGTGGCAAATTTTAACAGCCAGCATCCCGATTAATATTCCGATAGCGACATAAATCACGCACGAAACAGGAAAAATCCAATATTCCGCCAGTTGTTGCAAATTTACCGAGGCGGATACTTTGGTAAACAGCAAACAGGGAAGCATGATAAAAAATACCAGTTGACTGAGTACGCGAAGCGATTCATGCGAAATAATTTTCAAGCGCACCAGCAATGCGCCGGCAGCGGCAACCAGAAAAATCGATCCGACAGCCTTACTGGAGAACATTAACAGTTCGAGTATTTTATCCATTTTTTCTTCCGGAATTCATGCTCATTTCGAGTTTTTTGATTTTTTCTTCCAGTTTTTCCGAATCAACAGCCTGGCTATAGGATTTAAAGGCGGCCTTCCAATATTTCAACGCTTCTTTGTGCAATCCCAACGCATAATAAATATCTCCGGCATGAGCAGCAATTTCCGGGTGCGGGTAACTTCCCAGCTTAATCATCGCCCGGTCAATATATTCCCGCGCTTCAGAAAATTTTTCCTGCCGGTACAAGACCCACGCCATGCTGTCCAGATATTCCGGTTTATCCGGTTGCACTTCAAGCGCTTTTTTAATAAATTTCTCCGCTATTTCCAGATTAAAATTCATATCGGCAAAAGTATATCCAATAGCATTGGCAACCTCCGGATTGTCGAGCAACATCAGTTTCTGCATGGCATCAACGCAATATTCAACCATTTTCCGGTCGCCATTCCGCTCGGCCAAAAACATCATGAACAGATAAAACGCCTGATTTAATTCGCCCTGCTCTCTGCCGGCAAGATTTGCTTTCTCCGTTTGCTTCAGTAGCCCAAACGCTTCCTTGAACTTATTCTGGTTGGCTAAAATCATCGCGCGTACTTTTGCCACCTGCAACGTATCCGGCAACTGTTTCAAACTGGTCATGGCTTTATCGTATTTACCATTGTCAAAATAGCTTAATCCCAACATAAAACGGACAGGTTTATTTGCCGGATGCGCCAGCAAATACCATTGGTAGGCTTCAATGGCCTGCGTGTAACATCTTGCCCTGACTGCCGCCTCTGCCAACGCCAGATAATAATCCGGCTGAATGGTATGCGTTTTTATAATTGCCTGCCAGAGCGTCACTGCCTGTTCATTTTTTCCCCATCTGGAGTAAAGTCCGGCAAGCATGATTTTATATTGCACATTGCCCGGATCTTTAAGCAGACGCTGCCAAAGCAGATTTTCCGCTTCTTCGTACATTTTCAATTGTTCGTAAAAGAAAATTCTGCCCAGCAACTCCCGGTCGCCTTCAATTTTCAAAGATGACTCTTCAAGTGTTTTCAGCAGTTCCTCTTTCATTTCACGATACTGGGCTTTGCGTCCCGGCAGCAGTCCCAGCCAGCGGCGTTCCGCCGGACTGTCCGCCTCCGCCAGCGTATAAAAAAACGTTGCCGCTTCAACAAGTTCGGAAGTTTCCCGGAGCTCTGTTCGATCCATCAACTCACTGAACAGCTCATCACCTTTTTCAAAATCTTTCTGCTTGATGTAAAGTTCTCCGAGAAGAGAGACCATACTACAAAAAAGTTTCAATTGCTGACTATTGAGTTTTTCCGGTTCCGGAAACTGTTTTACGCAGTTTGCCGCCAGTTTTATCCGACGCGACAAGTCATAATCTTTTGCGGAAAAAATCAAGGCGGCAACATTTATCGTCAGGACTGCGGGATTATTTTCCGCAATGGCAAACAAAGTCGGCAACGCGAGCGTGATGGCATCTTTGTGTTCAAATTCCTTCAGTAGCAATTGCAACGGCAATTGCGCCGAGGGATTTTCCCGCAGTGACTCCAACAGAGAAGTAATATAGCCGGGTTCGTCTTTTTTGACCAAAGCCATGCCGAAACTGGCAATAGACTTAACGTTGTCCGGCGTTTCTCCGGAAACTGCTTGAACGCTGTCCGTGGTATTTACCGTATCAAAATCCGAACCGATATCATCAGCGAAAATCCGGCAGGCGATAAAAACAAATAACAAAAGGGCAAGTCTGCTTTTCGTCATAAAAGCCAGCTCCTTTCACATTAAACAACAGAACCCTCTTGCTTCATTATGTGAAAACAAGAGGGTAAAGCACGATACAAATCCGTCAAAAAGACTATTTCTTCTTGTGACGCAACAATTTAAGCTGCTTCTTACGCTTATGCTTTGCGATTTTCTTGCGACGTTTCTTTTTCAGATTACCCATTTGTCATCCTTTTAATGTTCCAAATTCATTGCTATTATCGATAAAAAGCAAATAATTCTTAAACTTTATTCTGGCGTTAACCAAATTAAAGAAAAATTAATCTAACTCACAAACCGTAAAATTTCTCATCAAGTCTGAAAAAAAGTCCGAAAATTTTCTGTTTAGGGATTGTTACGAAATAACCTGTTTAGTTTTCGATAGTAATTTCGCGTTGATTTTTTGGGTTGCTTGAGCGAAGCATACCAGCGGTATGTAACAAACAAGCGGCACAAAAAGCATCCGAAAGAGCAGAGAAAAACACAGGTTCTTTTGTGACAGTTCCTTAATTCCATTCAGCTCCCGTTTATGCCGTTTTTCCCGGCATGACTCTCGCAGAAAATCGTAATAAAGCCTTCGCAACATTACAGCTCTCTACGGAAATTTATGCGTTCCGGAGGAACAGAATATCAGAGCTCAGTTATTTGAGCAGGGTAAGCGTCCAGCCTGGGTCATCTTTTTTTTTATTTTCCGGCAAGTAAATTATCCTCCATTAACTAACGGAAGGATATTTTATGAAAAAACGCGGAGTTGCCTGTCGTCGTTGGCAGCGGGAGCTTGCCGGTTATTGGGACAGCGGTCTTTCGCTTGCGGAATACTGCCGTCG
>JBAYVM010000268.1:0-4806 GCA_041674645.1 Victivallaceae bacterium
GCTGCACCGTAATAATATTTCGGGCCTTACGCAGACCACCGAAAGCAACGGCAGTGAACCTTGCTGTATCGCCCGCTGCAACAGCGTCATCGCCAGCTCAAAGTCATCCGCGACGATTCTGACGGTGTTTTCGCCGGACAGCAGTTCGTCCATACTGCCGGAAGCAACGATTTTTCCGTCCGTGATTACCGCCAGGCGGCTGCACACGGTTTCGATTTCAGTCAGCAGGTGGCTGGTAATCAGGATTGTGGTTCCGAAGCGGCGGTTGTACTCTTTGATAATCGTCCGGATTTCGACGATTCCGGCGGGGTCAAGCCCGTTGGTCGGCTCGTCCAGGATGATGAATTGGGAATCCGGCAGCAGCGCCAGCGCAATGCCCAGTCGCTGTTTCATTCCGGTGGAGAACAGCCCGACCCGATCATGCAGACGGTCTTTCAGTTCAACAAATTCGATAATATGGGCCAGTTTCTTTTCATATTCCGCGCCGCGCCCGCCGGAAAGAATGTCCAGGTTGCAGCGCGCCGAAAGGTCAGGGATGAAGGCTGGCCATTCAATGACCGCCCCGACATGACCCATCGCCTGGCGGTGTGCGTAATTGACGTCATGGCCGCAGATGCGGACATTTCCGGCGGTCGGCCAGATCAGTCCGGTAAACAGCTTCAGTAAGGTGCTTTTCCCGGCTCCGTTAGGCCCGACCACGCCCAGAATATCCCCGGCTTTGATTGTCAGCGAAATATTATCCACCGCTTTTTTGCGACCGAATGATTTGGACAGATTTTCGCATTCCAGAATCATTGCGGCATCTCCGGTTTGCCGTTCACGCGGGCATTCAAGTACAGGTAGTTTTTCGATTCCAGTTTACCGGACGGCCCGTGAAAATTGTCATAATCCATCATAATAAATTTTTTAAACCCGAAAATCACAAAACTTTTCCCATCCACATTCTGTCCGTTAATCAAAAACTCCGACATCCATTCATAGCTGGAGCCTTCCGAGTTGAACCATTTCTTGTCGATATCGCCGGGGCAGAGAAAAATCCCGGAATTACCGGCGTAAGGGTTCAATACTGTGGCTATGCCCGGGAATTCCTTTTCGAAAAGTGGAGGATCAGACGGGCGCATGGTGCAGTATGGCATCATAAACCGGTTGTCCTGCAAATACATGTTTAAGGCCAGGCCTATCTGGTGCAGATTGCTCTGGCAGACTGTTTTGCGGGAGCGCTCTCTGGCTTTCGTCAGCACCGGCATCAGAATTCCAGCGAGTATGGCGATAATTGAAATCGTGACCAGCAATTCTATCAGGGTGAACTCGTGAAAACAGGTTGGGTTTTTCATAGTTCCTTGAGTGTCCGAATCCAGATTTGACTGATTGTGGCAAACATCCGGCGTTCGTCTGGCGCTAACCTGGTGGTCATGATTTTGGTTGCTTCTTCTGAAACGGCTTTGCCCTCTTCCGAAGAAAGCTGTTTTTTCAGCGATTCTTTCTGCTGTGGGCTCATTTTCAGTATTCGTTGATAATTGCTTTCCGCCGCTTTATTCATTTCGTCCATGATTTTGGCGCGGTCTTCCGGCGTGGCGGCCCGCAACTGGTCGAGCGAACCGTTCATGGCATTAGTCAAAGCCTTGATTCGAATCTCCCGGCGTTCGTTTTCGGGATAAGCGCTGAGTTGTT
Organism: Victivallaceae bacterium; assembly: GCA_041674645.1. Taxonomy (GTDB): domain Bacteria; phylum Verrucomicrobiota; class Lentisphaeria; order Victivallales; family Victivallaceae; genus JBAYVM01. The sequence goes on from JBAYVM010000268.1 coordinate 1,672, forward strand.
TGCGCAGATGTTCCAGCACCTCATGGCGGCGGCGTTTATCGGACTGGGCCAGGAAAGTCCGGCTGAGTGCGCCGGTCAGTTCATCCTTGTTCCAGTCTTTTTTCTCCACAATCTCAGATGGGGAAAGCGCTTCGCGTCTGATGCCAAAACAGAAAAAGACCAGCACCGCGAGTAGCGGCAGAAAGACGGACGCAGTAATAATCACCGGTTTGAATCTGGGGCTTAAGTTCATGATTTTGTGTTCCTGAGTGATGTTAACATGATTCCGTAACAAAGTCAATTAGATTTTTTACATTTTATCTAAAGTTTTCCTTCGTATTACCTTTAGCTAAAGTTCCGTCAAAATCATAAGCGATAGCAACTCTTGTATGTTTTTTAAGACATTACATACTCCTTGTTTAAGTAATAATCACTACAAATTCACCACTACGCGCCGCCGGACGCATAACCCGGAATCCTAGTGAATTTTTTCGCCAGGGCACCAACGCTGCTGACGCGCCCGGGTCTCATCAGAAGAGAGTCTGAAGGGTAAACTGTTCGTCGAGTTTATCGCTTTAATTTACTTGAGCGAATTGCAAAAACAGATGCGTGGCAAAAAACTGTTTGAACAATATACGCTTCAAAGCGTACTTGACGAGTTAAATCTGTTTGAGCGCTATGAGGTCCCAGGAAAACGACTGCAAGTCGCTGAAGTTTTAAAGAAACAGACCGAGCTATATCATAATCTGGATATTACTCCACCGGTCTCGTTATGAGTCTCGGAAATCCATGACGCAAAAAAAGCTTGAATGTGCGTTTAAAAGTTAGCCTGCCGAACCGAACATTGTAATTTTTAATAGACAAGTTTTAGATATTGCGACTAGACCACCGGGAAGCATGTATACAACTTTATAACGACAAACTAAACAAAAAGTGTTGCTTTTGCTCAAGTCAACTGTTATAATAGATTAAAATGACTAGACAACATGGGTAAAGGACATGAATTGTGTGATTGATAAAATCGGAGAAAATAAAAAATCCGTTCATATTCAATTGAAGGATTGGCTCCGTGCTCAAGTTATGAACATGGCAACTGGCGATAAGTTGCCAAGTGAAAATATGTTATGCCGTAAATACGAATTGGCCAGGATGACCGTCAGCAAGGCGTTGAATGAGCTTGAGCATGAAGGGATTATTTACAGAAAACAGGGCAAAGGCACGTTCGTAAGTGAACCAGCGGCAACACCGGTATATTTTCTGATTCCTTACGCGGGGGCGCTGCAGGACAACCATGCCGTTGAGAATCCTTTAGTCGGGGTATATTCCGGCGTGCTTCAGGAAGCGACTGAACGGGGAATGAAAGTTGAAGTTTTGGTAACCTCGCCAACCAACCAAAGGAAAGACATTGACTGGGAACTGTTCAACTTGTTGCGACCAGGAGCAAAAATGTTGATTTACGGTTTCTGGTTTGTGAAGCTGTTCGATTTTCTAAAAACAAAAAATTTTCGTGTCGTGTTTATCAACCCGCAATGGGAATGTGAAGATATTTTTGCCGACATAATCTCCAGCTGGCATAATATAATCATTGACCGGCAGGCCGCTATGAATAGCGTGGTCAAACATCTTAAGGATGCAGGCTGCCGCAGATTGGCGTTTATTCATAATATTGCGCACTACATGAACCCTTTTATGCGCGGCTATGAAGAAGCGTTGAATCGCGAAGGTTTAACTTTCTGTCGGCAACTTTTAATTCATTGTTCAGACCGGTCTTTGGATGCTTATAATGTAGTAACTAATATGTTATATCTCCGTGAAAAATATCCTTTCGATGCAATCATAGCCAACTCTTCCAACCAAATGCTCGGAATACTTCAGGCATTGAATGATAATTCAATCAAAATCCCTGAAGAAATTGCACTTTTTTCACTAGAAGACAGCAGCCAAATTGAGCACAACACTCTGCCAGTAAGCGCCTTAGATAGCGACTATTACAACATTGGCAGACTGGCTATGAAGAAATTTGCTACTCATGTTTACGAAAGCGGAAAAGAAATAGTTAACTGTAATATAATTAAAAGGGTTTCAACGCAAACAAATAAGGAGACGCAAAAATGAAAACGCAAAAATGCAGCAAAAGTAAACAAGTAACAAAAGGAACAATAATGGAAAAAAGACCGTTCACGCTTATAGAACTCCTTGTGGTTGTGGCAATTATAGCAATTCTTGCCAGCATGTTATTGCCGGCATTAAACAAAGCTAGAGACAAAGCTAAAGACATTTCATGCAAGTCAAATCTTAAACAGCTTGGCTTGGCGGCTTCATTGTATTCCAATGATTATAATGAATGGATTGTTCCAGCAAGCAGAATCGGAGCGGGAGATACTCTTGGCCGGAGCTGGATAGGTTCATTGTCGGGCTATCAAGGAAATACTCCCGGCTACGGAGTTAAATTGCTGGAAATAACCGGAGGCATAGTAACCAAAGCTCCATCATTTACTTGTCCTAGAGAAAATGTTGGTTTTGGTTCATATTCTGCCACGCCGCCATTATATGCCTACACACATTACGGAATCAACGCGCGTCTGTCCGGGGTTCCTGGCGGCACTTACAAAAAATGGCGCAAGCTTTCACAATTGACAAAGTCTTCGGAAGCAATTCTTCTGCTGGATTCAAGAGTCCAAAATTCCTATCAGATATCAAGCGCGCCAACAACTGGCGTAACCATCGGGTTCAGGCATGGAAATACAAACTTTTTTGGAGACGCAAACATCGCTTACACTGACGGGCATGTTAATACTCGTGGCTTTAAAACCTTGAACTCCTCCACCAAACTTGAAGATGGCTACAATGTCACTTCCGGAATTTCGATGCCGTAATTGCTACAAATAATCAAATTAACCTGAAAGCGAAAAGAAAAAATGTCAAAGTCAAAATTGTGGTTGTTTTTTACCGTAGTTTCAATCTGGAGCGTTTCAATTGTCAATGCAGACACGCTTACCGATGCCAACCGGAAATTGTGGGCGGGCAAAACTGCCGGGAAAAATCTGGCGTTGGGCAAAAAAGTAACATTTTCAAAAATGCCAACTTATAAACTTACCGCGAAAGGCGAAACTGACGCGGCCGATTTAACCGATGGCGAGTTGAGTTCGCGCAAAA
>JBAYVM010000269.1:0-4790 GCA_041674645.1 Victivallaceae bacterium
GAAATTTCCGGTGTTGGCGATTTTAATGGCAACGGCACAAGCGATATTCTCTGGCAAAATAAAAGTAATGGCTATGTTGGCGACTGGGAAAGCGGTACGAACTGGCAGAGCCTGGGCGGAACCGGCACGGACTGGGAAGTTGCCGGCATTGGCGATTTCAACGGTAACGGCACGAGTGATATTCTCTGGCGTAATAAGCAGGACGGCTTTACCGGCATGTGGGAAAGCGGAACTGACTGGCAGGCGCTGGGCGGCGCTTCCAATGACTGGAAAATCTGCATAGCATAAATTGTGTTGGCAAAAAACACTCAGAATTACAGATAGATTTAACAATAAACGCCATCTTTTACGGATGGCGTTTATGTTTTTTTAACGTTATTGATTCAGGTACAGGTTTACCGTGTCAGCTAAAGTTCTGCCAGCAGCAATTGCTCTGACTACCAGCGAAGGACCGGAAGCAACATCGCCAGCCGCAAAAATACCATCAACTGAAGTTTTTCCACTGGAATCAACGATAACATTACCCCGTATATCAAGTTTAACGTCAAGTTGATCAATCGCACCGTATTTTTGCGACCCGACAAAACCCATTGCCAGCAGTACAAGGTCAGCTTCAAGATTAAATTCTGATTCTGGAATTTCGACCGGTTTAAGTGGACGTCCTGATACATCCAGTGTCCATTTCACTTTTGCCACACTTACCTGTTCCACTTTACCCTTACCTGAAAAACTTTTGGTCATAACATCCCACATTCTTTCACATCCTTCTTTGTGGCTACTGGAAGTGCGCAGCTGATACGGCCACTGCGGCCATGGTGTGGAACACGCACGTTCTTCCGGAGGCTTCGGCATGATTTCAATCTGAATAACCGAAATTGCGCCCTGGCGCAACGAAGTTCCTACGCAATCCGAGCCGGTATCGCCACCGCCGATTACGACTACTTTTTTGCCTTTGGCAGTTATTTCAAGACCATTAAAAGTTTCTCCGGATACTCGACAGTTCTGTTGATGCAGGAAATCCATCGCAAAATGAATTCCGTCCAACTCACGTCCTGGAACTGGAAGGTCACGGGGAGCTTTCGCGCCGTTACACAGGCAGATAACATCAAATTTTTTCCGCAGATAACTGCCTGAAATATCTGTTCCTACTTCAATGCCGGTTTCAAATCTTATGCCTTCCTGCCGCATCAAGTTTATGCGCCGTTCAACAATTTTTTTATCCAGCTTAAAGTCAGGGATCCCGTAACGCAGCAAACCACCTGCGTATTTTTCTCTTTCAAACACCGTAACGTTATGCCCGGATTTGTTTAACTGGTCAGCAACAGTAAGTCCTGCCGGACCGGAACCGATAACTGCAATATTCTTTCCAGTTCGTGTAACCGGCGGGCTGGGCTTGATGTAGCCTTCGCGAAAACCTTTCTCGATTACGGCCAGTTCTATCTGCCTGATTGCAACTGGATTGACTACAAGACCAGCAGTACACGCCGCTTCGCATAGAGCCGGACAGATTCGCCCGGTGAATTCAGGGAAGTTATTCGTCGAAAACAATATTTGCAAGGCATCCGCCCAACGTTCATTCTGTACGAGTTCATTAAATTCCGGAATAACATTTCCCAGCGGACAACCACATCCGTGACAAAACGGAATTCCACAATCCATGCACCGCGACGCCTGCTCTTTTATTTCCTGCTCAGTAAGCGGTTGTTCAACTTCGTTGTAATCTTTCAAGCGATCACTAACAGGCCGGTAATCGGCATCTCTCCTGGCTATTTCAATAAAACCTTTAGGCTTCTTCATTTATTTATCCCTTAATTATGCGCTTTCAATTTTCCTGTCTACGGCTTCTTCATCTTCCTTCATCATTCGCCCGAGAACTTTCCGGTATTCCACTGGAAATACTTTGACAAAACGCGGCAGGGAGTTATCCCAGTCCGCCAGAATTCTTTCAGCTTTGACACTGCCAGTTTTCTGATGATGTTCCTCAATCATGCTTTTCAGTTCCTGAATGTCCTGTGGCTGAATTACCGGCTCCAGGTCAACCATACTGAGATTACATTTTTGGTCAAAATCATTTTGTTCATCGTAAACATAAGCAATGCCTCCACTCATTCCGGCGGCAAAGTTTACTCCGGTCTGTCCAAGAATAACAACCCTGCCGCCAGTCATATACTCACAGCAATGATCGCCAACTCCTTCTACAATTGCCATAGCGCCGCTATTACGAATGGCAAAACGTTCTCCGGCCTGACCATTGATAAAAATCTGTCCTTCAGTCGCACCGTAAATAATTACATTCCCGGCCAGGCAGTTAGCTTCCGGCAGGAACTTCGCTTCTGCCGAAGGTTTTAGAATTATTTTCCCACCGGAAAGGCCTTTACCGACATAATCATTAGCTTCGCCAATTAACGTAAACGTTATACCATGCGCGAGAAATGCGCCAAAACTCTGACCTGCACAGCCATTAAATAGCACATTAATAGTATTGTCCGGCAATCCGGCGTGACCATACTTTTTTGCAACCAGATTTGAAAGCATAGTTCCGACTGTACGGTCAACATTGGATAGAGTTTCCTCTATTTGCACCGGAATACCGGTCTCTATTGACGCGGCGGCTTTAGCTATTAAACGGTGATCGTAAGCTTTGTCAATCCCGTGATTCTGCATTTTTTCGCACTTGCGCGGCAATTGACTTGGCAACTGGGCAAATATTTTCGAGAAGTCCAAGTTTTTTGTTTTCCAGAAATCAATTGCTTTATTAAACTCCAGCAAATCGCTTCTACCAACGGCTTCATCCAGCGTTCTCAATCCCAGTTGCGCCAAATACTCCCTGACTTCTTCCGCAATAAAAGTCAGAAAATTCTGAACATGTTCCGGTTTGCCGGCAAAGAACTTGCGCAGTTCCGGATCCTGAGTGGCGACACCAACTGGACAGGTATTGGAATGACATTTTCGCATCATCACACAACCAATGGAAACCAGAACCGTGGTCGCAAAACCGAATTCTTCAGCGCCAAGCAGAGCTCCAATAATTACGTCACGCCCCGTTTTAAGTTGTCCGTCAACCTGCACGCGGATTCGGTCGCGAAGATTATTCAAACGCAAAGTTTGCTGTGTCTCCGCCAAACCAAGTTCCCAAGGCAACCCGGCGTGTTTTATCGAAGTCAGCGGAGAAGCTCCAGTGCCTCCATCATGACCGCTGATTAAAACCATATCAGCATGTCCTTTTGCCACGCCGGCAGCAACCGTGCCAACACCAACCTCGGAAACCAGTTTAACTGAAACTCTGGCATCTTTATTGGCGTTTTTCAAATCGTAAATCAACTGCGCCAAATCTTCAATAGAATAAATATCATGATGTGGCGGTGGAGAAATTAAAGTAACCCCGGGAGTTGAATGCCGCACCCTGGCGATGTCGTCGTTGACTTTGTGACCGGGCAACTGACCGCCTTCTCCCGGCTTTGCGCCTTGGGCTATCTTAATTTGCAATTCTTTGGCATTGGCCAAATATTCAGCCGTAACTCCGAAACGTCCACTTGCAATCTGTTTAATCGCGCTGCAACGGCTGTCATTATTCGCCAGCAACTTGTAACGCGCCGGGTCTTCTCCGCCCTCCCCGCTGTTGCTCATACCGCCAAGACGGTTCATCGCAATCGCAATTGTTTCATGAGCCTCCGGACTGATTGAACCAAATGACATCGCTCCGGTCACAAACCGTTTCACGATTTCACTTGCCGGCTCCACTTCACCTAACGGTATCGGCGTAGCCTGTTTAAATCTAAACAATCCGCGCAGCGTACAGAGATGCTTTTCCTGGTTATTGATATATTTTGCATATTCGCGATAAATTTCAGTATTATTTTCTCGCACCGCTCTTTGAAACTTCGCGATGGTTTCCGGGGTCCATAAATGTTGTTCTCCGTTCAACCGGAACTGATAATTGCCACCAATATCCAACATAAACGGTTTGCCTGGTTCAGCTTTAAAAGCCTGCTGATAACGCGCATTGGCTTCTTGAGCAATTTCTTCAAAGCCAATCCCGCCGATTCTGGAAGCTGTGCCTTTAAAAATCTCATTAACAACTTCATCATTCAGTCCAATAGCCTCAAAAACTTGAGCACAACGATAACTGCGTAGAGTAGAAATACCCATTTTTGACATTACTTTGAGAATGCCTTTGCAAACAGCTTTAATATAGTTTTCAATCGCTTTAGTCGTTTCAATATTTTCCAATTGGCCGCTTTCCACTAAATGGGTAACAGTTTCCAGCGCCAGATAAGGATTAATTGCGGTAGTGCCGTAGCCAAGCAATAAAACATAATGCATAATTTCTCTGGCTTCTCCGGTTTCCAGTACAATGCCGGCGCTGGTACGCAGTCCGCAACGGATTAAACGCTGATTAACCGCCGCAACAGCCAACAATGCAGGAAGCGGCGCCTGCCCGTCTGAAAGCAAACGGTCACTGAGCACGATTACACTTTTACCATTACGTACTGCCTCTTCTGCTTTCTGACACAAATCATTTAATGCCGGTTTAATCGATTTTCCCATGTCACCCGAATAAAATCCCAAAGACAAGGTTGCGGATTGAAAAGACGGGATGCGAGATAAGCGCAAGCGCTCCAAATCTTCATTCGTTAAAATCGGATGTTGAAGTTTCAATAAATGAGCGTGACGTGGCGATTCAATCAACGAATTACCCTGATTCCCAATATAAGTCATCAAGCTCATAACCAGCTCTTCACGAATCGGGTCTATCGGCGGATTGGTTACCTGAGCAAAAAGCTGTTTAA
>JBAYVM010000270.1:0-4760 GCA_041674645.1 Victivallaceae bacterium
AAAAATGAAGAGTCTAGGTTATCTTATCTGCTCATTCACGAGGCGTGGTGGCCGAAAGGCTAGGCAGTGGTCTGCAAAACCGCGTATACCGGTTCAATTCCGGTCCACGCCTCCAATTTTTCCCCTGACTTCACAATAAGCGGTCTTTTTTATTAATGGCAAATGGTCAGGTAAATATATTTCTGCATAAACGGCTGGATTGAAAAAATGCTGATGAATGATATAATGTAAAATCAAATTGTGCAGAAGAAGAATATGAATTTAGGGAGGTATTAATGATAAACAAAGAATTGACGCAACACAGAGTACGGAATGTGATGAAGCAGATTCCTAAAGCGGCGATGGCGAAGCGCAGCGGAAAAGCCAGAAATACGTTGAGGCAGACTTTTTCCGGGATGAAGACGCTTTTGGGGCAGCTCGCCCAGGGAAATACCGATAAATTGCGGGCGCAGAAAAGCAGAAAGAAGCGGCTGAATATGATTGCCGCGATATTGGCTGCGGTTTTGCTGCTGATTATGGTTTTGGTCGTAATTTACACGTTTTCCAGGTAGTGGGCGGGACAGTTGTTTTTGCGTGAAAATTTGGAATATCAATTCTTTGTGACCGGGCGGTTTGCATTCTTCAGCAGATGCGGTTATATGTATTATCTTAATTTTTATAAAATTCAGGATTAAAAAAATGACACGATTCAGGTATGTTCAGCAGCTTAATATGACGGTTAGAACCATCGGCATTAGTCGCGGGTCTTGCCGTAATTTTACGGGGAAGGCCCGGTAAGTAAGGAGAGCGCTGGATATTACGATATTGATTTTTATTCAGGCCATGAACTCTCCCGGTAGTTCATGGCTTTTTAAGTTTCAGAGGGAACCGGTAAATAGATTAATCAGGAATGGTGAAAATGACAGTCGAATACAGATATAACAAGTATGTGGAAATACTTGATACGACGTTGCGTGACGGCGAACAGACTCCAGGCGTGGCTTACACGCCAATGGAGAAGTTGCAGATTGCAAAAATGTTGTTGAGCAAAGTGCGGGTTGACCGGATTGAAATCGGTTCCGCCAGGGTTTCAGAAGGAGAGCAGGAAGGGGTTTCCAATATCATTGAATGGGCGGATAAACGCGGCTTCCTGGATCGGATTGAGATACTCGGTTTTGCTGATGGCGGTAAATCCATTGACTGGATTGCCAATTCCGGCGGCAAAGTTATCAATATGCTGACGAAAGGTTCTGAAAAACATTGCCGTATCCAGCTGGGCAAAACGCCGGAAGAACATTTCAGTCAGGCCAGCGCGGACATAGAATATGCGGTCAAAAAAGGTTTGGCTGTGAATGTTTATCTTGAAGACTGGTCAAGCGGTATGCGCGATAGTTTTCAGTATGTGCATGCGTTCATATCCCGGCTGGTTACTATGCCGGTGGCGCGGATTATGTTGCCGGATACCCTCGGCGTTATGAATCCGGCAATGATGAGCAAATATCTTGACTGGATTTATTCCGCATTTCCTGATGCCCGGTTTGATTTTCACGGTCATAATGATTACGGTTTGGTGACGGCCAATTCGCTGGCGGCGGTGACTGCCGGAATCAGCGGTATCCATACGACAATTAACGGTCTTGGCGAGCGTACTGGCAATCAGTCATTGTGCGAAATAACCGTGGCAGTTAATGATATGACTGAACGGAAAACTCATGTTTGTGAGAAGCAATTGTTGTATGCGGCCAATATGGTGCAGACCATTTCCGGCAAACGCAACTCCTGGAATTCTCCAATCATCGGGTCGGATGTTTTTACTCAGACTTGCGGAGTTCATGCTGACGGCGACAAAAAAGGCAATCTTTATGCCAATCCGTTACTGCCGGAGCGTTTCAGCCGCAAGCGGCGTTATGCGTTAGGCAAGCTCAGCGGGAAGGCTTCTCTGGACAAGAATCTTGAAGAAATGGGTCTGGAACTGGATAAAGACATGCGCAAAAAAGTGTTGCAGGAAATTGTCCGGCTGGGCGATAAAAAGAAGAATGTTACTCCGGAAGATTTGCCGTTTATCATTTCCGATGTGTTAAAATCGCCGCTTTCCGCAAAATTAAAAATTGTCCATTATCATATCGAAACTAACAGCGGTGATATGCCTAAAGCTTCGGTAGAAATAGATTATGACCGTAAGCGTATCAAGGCGTCATCCAGTGGTGACGGCGGTTACGACGCATTTGTCCGGGCGCTCCGCAAAGGACTTAAGGAAGTTGGAATATCTTTGCCCAAACTGATTGATTATGAGGTCAGGATTCCGCCCGGCGGCAAAACCGATGCGCTGGTTGAAACGACTATTGCCTGGGAAAGCAGTGACCACCGTCCGCTGATAACCGTCGGCGTGGATAGTGATCAATTGGTCGCCGCAGTTGTCGCAACGGGGAAAATGATTAATCTGATTTTGTCACGAGGTTAAAAACAACCTGAGAGCAGGGGGATTATGCAGCTGGACAAGCTGGTGCCATGTGAATACCGTCGGGTGGTGGCGGTTGAGCCTGGAGAAAGTGAACTCACCGTCTTCTTTCGCGAAGATGGTCAGTCGCGTTGCCAGAATATCCAGTATGCTCCTTTTATTCTGCTGAAATCGCCGGAGCTATTAAACGGCGGTGACGGAGATTTTTCCATCATTCCGCTGACCGGCTCCGCGCCGATGGCATATCGCGTTAATTTTTCCGGTATCACTGCCTATTTGACCGCATTGGAATTTCTCAAAAAATCTACCGGTTACAATCCGTCTTCTCAGAATGCGCCGTTCCGGGTGGTTTCTGATTTGACGCAACAGGCGTTGACCGGTTCCGGAATCAGGTTGTTCCGGGATATGAATTTCAATGATGTCCGGCGGCTGCAATTTGATATTGAAACGCTCGTTTCTCCAGAGTTTGAATTTCCCAACCCGGAACGCGAACCGGATGAAATTATTATTATCACCATGTCGGACAATACCGGCTGGGAAAAAGTTATTTCCCTGGAAAATATGAGCGAGAAGGAGTTGCTGGAAACGTTTGTCGCGACGGTTGCCGAACGTGACCCGGACGTACTGGAAGGGCACAATATTTTCCGTTTCGACCTGCCGTACATAGAAGAACGGGCGAAACGACACCGAGTAAAACTTAATCTCGGGCGCGGCGGACAGCCGGTGAAAAAAAGAAATTCGCGTTTCAATGCCGCCGAACGCACCATCAATTATACCCGTTATGACATTTACGGACGGCATGTAATCGACACTTTCCATCTCTGCATGTTGTATGATGTCAGTCATCGCAATCTGGAAAGTTACGGGCTTAAATATGTTGCGAAGCATTTCGGCGTCGCGCCAGATGGTCGGACTTATGTTGAAGGCCGGGAAATTTCTGCAATCTGGAACAGCGACCGGCAACGTTTGTTGGCGTATGCGCTGGATGATGTCCGGGAAACCCGCGCTATCAGTGAAATACTTTCCCCAAGCTATTTTTATCAGACCCAACTTATTCCGATGAAATATCAGGATTGCGCCGTTCGCGGCAATGCCACTTGTATTGATGCGATGCTCGTTGCGGAATATCTTCGCTGCGGGCAGAGCCTGCCGTTGCCGGAATCGTCCCGGCAGTTTTCCGGCGCACTGACTAAAGCTTTTGAAGAAGGCGTATTCAAAAATGTCTGGCATTGCGATATTCGTTCTCTGTATCCGTCGGTGATTCTGGCGGAAAAATGGTGTCCTGAACGGGATGAGCTCGGCGTTTTTTCGCGTCTGCTAAAAGAATTGCGAACGTTTCGGCTTCAAGCTAAAGACGCGGAGAAAAAAGCTGTTTCCCCGGCGGAAAAAGATCAGTATAATGCGCTGCAGACAACTTTTAAAATTCTGATAAATTCATTCTACGGCTATCTGGGGTTTTCGCAGGGAACTTTCAATGACTATGCAATGGCGGAAAATGTTACCGGCCGCGGTCGGGAAATTCTGGTTATGATGCTCGATTATCTGAATGAATCGAGCGCTAAAGTTATTGAAATGGATACTGACGGCATTTATTTTCAACCGCCGCCGGATGTTGCTACGCCGGAGGCAATGGAACGCCGGGTGCAGTCGGTTCTGCCTTCAGGAATTGAGGTTGAACTTGATGCCACCTATTCTGCGATGTTTTGTTATAAAAGCAAAAATTACGCGTTGCTGGAGTTGAACGGCGAAGTGTCTATTACCGGCGCCGCCTTGAAATCCCGCGGGCTTGAACCATTTCAACGGGAATTTATAGAACGGTTGATTTCGTTGTTTCTGCGTGAAGACTACACGCTTGCTGAAGAACTTTACAATGAATTCCGGACGGCGATTGAATGCCGTAAATTACCGCTGGAAAAACTGGTAAAAACTGAGACACTGGGCGATTCATTGGATACTTACCGGAAAAAGCTTTCCGGTGGGAATGGACGGCGCAGCGCGGCTTACGAACTCGCCATCGCTTCCGGACGCGACTACCGGGCAGGAGATCAGGTTTCTTTCTATCTAACTGGCGACAAGAAAAAAGCCTCAGTTGTCGATAATTCAAAATTACTTTCAGATGCGACTTCGCAGAGAGACGAGAATATTCCGTACTATTTGAATAAATTGGAGGAATTGCACAAAAAATTTTCCGGTTTTATTCCCGCGAAATACCAGCAGGCAGAACTGTTCTAACGATTTCATCCGTCGGCTGAATTTACGGCGCCGTAAATTCAGCCGACGGATGAAATCGTTAGAACAGTTCTGCCTGCTGGTATTTCGCGGG
>JBAYVM010000271.1:0-4740 GCA_041674645.1 Victivallaceae bacterium
CACGTCCCTGCTCAAGTGCTGAGTTCTGGAGAACGCTACGCCAAAAACTTTTTTTGCCACGATTTTTCGCATGAAACCGCAAAAACTAAAGCGCGCCCCAGATATAACAAATAAAGTCATGGTGAATCTGCATCATGGAATGGGTTGTGTTCAATATAATCAGTCCATGTTCAAGTTGGTGATTTCCGGGGAGATTTTTTGTAACAGTTTAAGTGAAATCTCCAGCGCTTCGTCAGCGGTTGAGCATTTCATGGCATCCTGGGCAGCTTTTTCAGCTTCATGCATCCTAAGTTTTCGAATAATTCGTCTGACTGGTCCTAGTGAGATTGGGCTCATGCTTAGCTCGTGTACTCCCAGTCCAACCAGCAACGGCGTATATTTGGGGGTGCCAGCCATTTGTCCGCAAACGCTGACCCATATGTTGTGTCTTTTGGCGGCAGTGACTACCCGGTGGATAAGTTCAAGAATTGCCGGGTGAGTTGGCTGGTATAAATAGGCGACCTTTTCATTGCTGCGGTCAATTGCTATTGTATACTGAACCAAATCATTAGTTCCTATGCTGAAAAAATCAACCATTTCCGCCAGTTTATCCGCTAGCAGAGCGGCGGAAGGGGTTTCAATCATAATTCCGGTCTCAATGTTATGATTAAAATCCAGTTTTTCAGAAATTAATTCTTTTTTGATTTTGTCCAGGCACTGCTTTATTTCCCGCACTTCATCAATTGCAGAAATCATTGGGAACATAATTTTTAAGTTGCCGTATGCACTGGCTCGTAGAATTGCCCGTAATTGAGTGTGAAAGACATCGGGGCGTTCTTTTAAACATAGCCTGATGGCGCGCATGCCGAGAAACGGATTATGTTCCGGGTGAGTCAGATTTTGATCCAATTTATCGCCGCCAATATCAAGTGTTCTGACTATTACCGGCTCGCCGTCCATTTCCAGAATCAGTTGTTTATAAGTTTCGAATTGTGTTTCTTCCGAAGGCAGAGATGTAGCGTTCAAATACATGTATTCTGTCCGGAACAGGCCGACTCCGCAGGTACCAAACTTTTTTGCTGCCTGAATGTCGGCGACATCTTCGATATTAGAGGCCAATTGAATTGTAAAGCCGTCTATGGTTTCGGGGCGCAGGCGACTTTCCCGGATAAGGTCTAGATAGAACTGCCCTTCTTCTTCCGCTTTTAACTTGTAAAGTTCAATGGTCTTCGCGTCCGGGTTAATTATTAAAGTGCCGGTGAATCCATCAATAATGATAGACGCATTGTTATTTATTGTTTCGCATACTTCGTGCGAAATGCCGACAATAGCTGGTATTTGCATTGATCTGGCAAGAATTGCGGTATGGGAAGTGTTACTGCCGGTTTCAATGGCAAATGCCTGGACGTTTTTGCGGTCCAGCAATGCGGTGTCAGATGGCGTGAGGTCACGCGCGATAATAATCTTAGGTTCGGTTAGAATATCCTGAATTGGTTTGTCTGCGGCGCGCAGATTGGACAATATTCTGGAGCCGACATCTTTAATATCGGCAGCGCGTTCCTTGATATATTGGTCAGGCATGACAGAAATAGCGTTAACATAGCGTTCTATAACTTTATAAAAGGCATAATCTGCGGTTTTTAGCTTTTTCCTCACCATATCTTTGACTTCATTGGTCAGCATTTGATCATCAACAATCAAGAGATGAGCATCGAAAATACTGGCCTCCCGCGCATCGAGCTTATCCTCAAGCCGTTTCTGGAGATTGATTAATTCTTCGCGAGTTTTATCAAGCGCCGTGGAAAACCGGTCGATTTCACATTCAATTTGTTCCGGGGTTATTGGTGAATCTGAAGATTCAGTATATGCAGTATTGTGTTCTTTGATGACGAGCGCTTGACCAATCGCGATTCCGGGCGAGGCGGCGATGCCATGATAAATTTTTTCTGGAGTATCGGACATTGTTATTCCTCGTCAAATTTTCTGCAAATCAAATCCACAATCGCTTGCATGGCTTTTTCACAGTCGTTGCCGCGTACTGATATTTTTAATGCGCTGCCGGCTCCGGCTGAAAGCATCAACAGGCCCATTAAACTTTTTCCGTTAACGGTTTCTCCGTCTTTTTCAACAGTAATCTCCGATTCAAAAGAAGATGCCAGTCTTACGAATAATGACGCAGGGCGGGCATGAAGACCCAAAGAATTTTTAATCTCAATTTCATGTATAATTTCCCGTATCTCAGACATTTATATGCATCTTTCGTTAGATGTAATCCGCAGTTAATATCTCCGGAACTATTTATAAAAATGATAAAAACCAATAAAATAACCGCTGATAATCTAGTGTATCTACGTTAAAAAGCAAATGTTTTGAACTGTAATGAGATAGTTTTTCACTTTATTCAAGCTAAACTCGCATTCTGTTAAACCTAAACAAAGCAGCCGGGGCAGGGTGTTGCGGATGGAGTATGATTTTTTTATTGCCGCTGTTGGCGACATCGTCGCATTAATAATCGCCACAAAGCAGCTTGCAATCTCCGGGCGCAAATGATCTTCCAGAGCTCCAGAACTCAGCACTTGAGCAGGAACGTGGGTTTAATTGCAAGTCGGTTTTTTCTTGATTTTTATTCTTCCTGCGCAAAGCATTCCTGTGAGCTTACGAACGTTCCTGACGGAAGCGTATAAGTTGTTGTGCGAGACCAAAAGCGACATTCAACTGGACACCTTTACAGAGCTCCAGAGCTCAGTTCAAACGCCTGATAGAACACCTTTTTTTAGACTTGGCGACACCTTGCGCACTGCCGTTAGGAACGTTCGCAAGCTCACATGAACGCTCCGCGCAGAGGAAAATAGAACCGAAAAGCGAGAAGGAACTGATGTTCAATTAAACGCGCGCTTCTGCTTGAATATTGAGCTCTGGAGTTGGTGGGAATAGAAGATTTTGCGCTTGTGGTTACTCAGAATAATGCCTTGCGAATAAATGCCGGTGTTGCCGCCGGCAACAGCGATATAAGTTGAGTTTTTTCTTCTTTACTGACAAAAAGCGTCCAGCCGATTATAAGATAGATGAATCCGGCGACTGGTCCAGCCCAGCTTAGTTTAAACAAATCCCAGTTGTTCAGCGGGATATGGCTGGTGATTAAATATAAAAAAGCCATTGATGGTATTCCGATGAAAAATGCCGGAAGATATACTTTAATAATATATTTAAAAACAGATTGTTTGCAGTATATCGCAGTCAGCGGGAATACAATGAAAATGCCGATAATGGCATTAGGTATCAGGGTGCCAACGGCCACGCCAATAACGCCCATGGTATGAATCAGCACAATGCTTAAAAGCAGATTGACGATACTTTCAATCACTGTCAGCGTTGCTACCAGACGGTGTTTGCCGGTCATGAGCAGATAGTGGTTGGCGGTGCTTCTGAACGCAACCATTATATAAACTGAAGCCATCATAATGTAAACGGTGTATATTACTTGTTCTTGTAAAACATTCAGCCATACAAACATGATTTGCCTTGATAGCATGGTGAAAACAATCAGAACGCAGGTGCTCAGGAAAACTGTCAGCCGGTTACTGCTGAGCATGATAGCTTCTAATTGAGTATGGTCGCCTGTTTTATGCAGTGAGGCGGCAAGCGGGGAAAGGTTTTCCTGAAACTGGGTAGTCAGGAACTGCATGATTTCCGGGATTCTGGTTCCCAACTGGTAAATTGCCACGCCTTCCATTCCAACCATAACGCCCAGGACAATCCGGTCGGTTTTGAAAATCAAAAGATTGGCCATGGTTATAATATAAGCGAAAATGCTAAAATCGGCAATTTGTCGCAAGGTTGATTTGTCGAAGCCGCGCAAAGATATTTTTAGTCCGGGGATAATCCGGAACACTACAATTGCCATAATAATGTTAGTGCTGAGGTTAAGCGTGGCAGAAAAAATCGCCAGGCTGAGCAGGGAGCCGTGCAGTTTGAAAATCAGGAATATTCCGCCCAACTCAAGGAAGATATTGCCCAGCATGATGTAATTGCGCAGATAGATTTTCTTCATGCCGACGAGAATTTCCGGAAAAATACCCGAAGGGAAAACAGCGGCGATGCCAATGCCGAAAATCATAAAAACCAGCCGGTAATACCAGGAATTTTCTCCAGATTTCAGGGAAAATATTTTTTCAATAAAAAACGTCATGCCGATGGCTGCGGCAATAATGATTAATGCCATTACGACATAACTGCAAAAAACCGCAGAAATAATCCGGTTGTAATTTTTGATGTCGTGCGTGAAATTTGCTTCAGCAGTATATTTTTGAACCGTTTTTCCGAATCCGAAATCAAGCAGCAGTGAGTAGCCGAATATAGCCCAGAGCAGGGTCCAGTAACCGTAAAATTCTTCTCCAAGTCCCAGGAATATCAGCCGGGTAAGGATGATGGCAGTGAGCATCTTTATCGCCAGCAGAATATAGTTGGTGATGGTATTTTTGAAAAGCAGTTTTCCGAGAATTTCCATTTTGTCCCATGGTTGTACGGGGTTATTTATCGCGTATTCCGCGGCGCATTTTGGTTAGAACTGGAACTGAACGCCGGATGCCAAGCTTGTGAATGAATACTTTTTCCCATTCGTCGCGAAAACTTTTTGGAGAATTTTCCCGGTCATAAATATTTTGAATAATATTGATAAATATTTCCCGGTGTTGATACATTTTTACTAGAATCGCCTCGCGGATTTTTTCCGGTGGAAGCTTTTTTGCAATCAGAGTTTTC
>JBAYVM010000272.1:0-4740 GCA_041674645.1 Victivallaceae bacterium
ACCGCCCCCTACTCCGCCGGTTTTCCCGCCTGGGGAATTTCCATCGGCTTCATGGAAAAAGGCATTCTCAAAGAAGGCGCAATCTATCTTCCTCCTCAGGATGAATTAATTATTACCGACGGCGAACAAGTTTGGCGCTGCCATGGGCTTACCAGTGGCGGAGAATTGGAACCAATGCAATTTGCAACTCAACCATTTAACTCAGCCGGAATCATCAGCATTTCACAAAAAAGCGCTAAATACGGCAAAATTGACCTGCCGAATCAAGTTTTTGCCTGGAGCGGCTGTGTCGCCTCATTCTATTATCTTTTCACCGGAAAATTGATGGCTTATATCACGTCCCTGAAATTGTGGGATATTGCCGGAGCAATTCCGATTATGGAACGCAGCGGTCTTATCGGACGCACTTTGGACGGAAAAACTATCAACAATAAAGTAGTTAACGGCTGTTTTGACCTTGACGCGGCCAGCAAATGCCGTTGGGCGTTGCGCGGTTACGCCGTAATCGGCGACAGTGAAGAAACCATAAATCATATAATCAACCATATTTCCCTGCCGGAAAACTGAGAGGAAGAATGAATAAAAAAAAGAAAAACCAAGCACACCGCGGCAACATTTATATCGTAAGTCTCGGTTGCCCGAAAAATTTTGTCGATACCGAAGTAATGGCCGGAACGCTCCTGTCAGACGGCTGGGGCCTGACGTTCACGAAAGAAGATGCCGACGTATTCCTGATTAATACCTGCGCATTCATCCCTTCCGCCCGTGACGAATCACGGGAAGTCCTGGAAGAAGCCATTTTCTGGAAAGAATCCGAACCGGAAACCAGAAAAATAATTGTTTCCGGCTGCCTGGTGCAATGGGATAAACTGGAGAATTTGCGAGAAGAATTCCCGCCGGTAACTCTTTGGATTGGCGTTGACCAGGTCCCGCATATTGCCAAAATCCTTAACAAAATGGAAGACGACAGCGGCGAATCTGACAAGCTTTTCCTTTGTCAATCCAGTCCGGAATATCTCTATGATGAGAACACCCCCAGATTGAAGCTGACCCTGCCCCATCTGGCCTACCTTAAAATTGCGGAAGGCTGTTCCAACCGGTGCAGCTATTGCAGCATACCGAACATTCGAGGCTCTTTACGCAGCCGTTCCGTCGCATCAATCAAAAAAGAGGCGGAAAATCTGCTGGAAAGCGGAGCGAAAGAACTCATCCTGATTGCTCAGGACACCACGGCTTTCGGCGCGGAAAACAGTTCCGGTGAAAATCTTCCAGCCCTGCTTCAAGAGTTGGATAAAATCGGCGGCGATTTCTGGTTGCGGATGCTTTACACACACCCGGCGCATTTCACTGATAAACTGATTGAAGTCATGGCTGGCAGTAAACACATTCTCCCTTACACCGATATTCCGCTTCAACACATTTCAGACAATATCTTGAAAAGAATGGGCAGAAAAGTCACTTCCGCCCAAATCAGAAACCTGCTGGAAAAAATTCGTACCGGCATTCCCGGCATGGCTTTACGCACTACGTTCATCACCGGCTTCCCCGGAGAAACCAAAGCCGACTTCCAGGAATTGAAAGACTTTATCACGGAACAGGAATTTCAGCGCCTGGGCGTTTTCAGCTATTCCCCGGAACCCGGCACCCCCGCCGCGTCATTTACCGAACAGGTTCCGCAGAAGCTTGCCGAACAGCGCGCCAACAGTTTGATGAAAATTCAAGCAAAAATCTCGCTGAAAAACAATCAACGACTTGTCGGAAAGGTTTTTGATGTTATTATTGATGCAGTGGATAATGATTTTGCCGTCGGCAGAACCTATATGGATGCTCCGGAAATAGACAACAATGTTATTATTCTGAACGCATCACATGTAAAAGCCGGTGATTTTCAGCAAGTAACCATTATCGAAGCCGATGAATTTGATTTGACTGCAGAACTTGTAAGGAAAAAACATAAGTAATGAGAATTAATTTACCCAACAGTTTGACTGTCAGCAGAATAGTCATGATTTTTATTTTCCTGGGTCTGGCCGCCAACGCCCACGCTCCAGATGAATCCGCGCTGCCCGCGTCAGTTCTTACCATAAGAATCATTGCCTACACGCTGGCTATTCTGGCTGGCATTACTGATTTGCTCGACGGTTATCTGGCGAGAAAATACAATCAAATCACCGACTTCGGGGCGCTGATGGACCCGCTGGCGGACAAAATATTCGTTACCGCCACCATGCTGATGTGCGTCGAATACAATATGATGCCAGCCTGGATTGTGGTGGTAGTGATTTCCAGAGAATTCCTCGTCACCGGCTTGAGAATGCTGGCGATACAGAAAGGCGAAGTAATCTCCGCCGACCGCTGGGGAAAACTGAAAACCACCCTGCAAATGATTATGCTGTTAATCGCCGGCCTCGCCTGGCTTAACATCTTTAATCTCCGAACCGATACGCTGCTCGGAATGCAAGTGTGGACACTCTGGATTTTCTTCCTCTGCATCATCGCAGCTACCACCGTTCTGTCTGGAATGGGTTATTTCATCCGCTATCGCTCGCTGTTTCTGTCCAAACACTTTTTATCCAACGAAAACAGCTGAAATAGTCATTTTCTCAACTTGTTTATTACCGTTCTTGTTATATATTTTAAGCTCCGAAATCAAAGCCGGAGAGATGGCCGAGTGGTCGAAGGCGCAGCATTGGAAATGCTGTGTAGGGGAAACTCTACCGTGGGTTCGAATCCCACTCTCTCCGCCATTATTTACCATCCTAATCGCCAATTGAATTTCCATATTGAACAAATATAACGTGCCAATAAGTGGCAAAACCCAGATGCTACCACCAAAACTCCACTAAACTCAACTAGCCTCGGGTAAAGTTGTTTGAAATCGAAGAATATTATCATATATTTGTCCAAGATATAATTACCCAGGGGAATAATGTCTACAGAAAAAGCAAATATGGTTTCAGCTAATGAAATAGCACAACATTTTGGTGTCTGCAAAGACACTATCTACACATGGTTAGCCGAAAGTAAAATGCCTACAAGAGCTAGACAACTCTTTAATCACGTGGACAAATTGATTGAGAACGACGGCGCGACTCAAAGGAAAAACAGGGTTTTGCGATGAACGTACTTAAAATACTGGAAAAAGAAACACGCGGCAAATGTTTTGGTTCAAGGCGCTATAATGTTGATACCATTTCGTTGTCTTCGCTTGCTTATGACGAACCTCCTAAAATAATTTACAAGACTCAAGGTGAAACGGAAAAACATAAAACCTATGTAGATATCGACACATTAGCAAGACGTATGACTAATAATGATTCTATTCTGCGTTTCTTCCTTGATGGATCACGTCATACTTATAAAGTCGATGATATCGCAATCGGAAATAATGTTTATCCAATCGTTGCCGGGCAAATCGGAGTGGGATGTTGCAGACGCGACAATAGAACCATGGCTCCTCAGCGTCTACACCGTGAATTCGTTTTAGTGCTGCCATCCATTGTTAATAAAGACGGAAATAACGATGAACTTTTTTTTAATCTTTTAATGCAAAAAATCAACGATTCGGATGTTCTAAATCGTTATGGAATCAAATTTGGAAAGATACTGTATTATCATGCAAGAAAAGATGAAGATTCCGAGAAATTAAGTATCGCAAAAATTCAAGACCGAATGATTGAGATTGAAAAGACAATGGTCAAAGAATTGACAGATCAGAAATTGTTGTCTTCCGGCGCTTACCTCGTTAAAGACGGGTCACTGGAATACAGAATGATAAAGACAGAAGACCCATTTCATTTTGATAAGATTCGAAACAACTACCGTCATGTCATCGGCGTCTCAAAATCATTTAATCCTGATTTGGCAAAATCGACTTCTGGGCAGAGCAACGCAAAGTTCATTGCCGAATTACCTCTTTATTCCAGAACTCCAGCGTTTATGTATTCTTCTGAGATATTAGGAGAAGAGCTTTATGCAGTCTGGTATCTTCGGATTAGAGGAACACACATTAATAGTCCATTTGACGGAATATTAAAGGTGGAAAAAGTTTTAATCAGTGAACGAGAATGTCAAGCCGGATTAAGTTCTGAAACAATCGATACCATCAGTGCAAATCTGATTAATGAAAGAAATCCCGTTTGCTACGGGATTGACGAACGTTGGGCTAATCATATATACCCAATATTTCTTACAGAGTCTTTCGTCAAAAGCAAATATCTTAGTAACGAATTTTTTCTTAACATATTTTAGGAGAACAAACTCATGAAGAACCCTATTGGTCGAATAGCCGCAACAGAAAAATGTCCAACCACTATTGATGAGTTTTTCTTTTGGACATCGCAAAATTTGATATTGAACCCATTTGACGTAATCAAGGTAGAACATGTAAAGGGAAGTTCAACATTTGGCGTGGTCGAAGAAATTTCCCATATTACTGATTCAAGCGGATATTTGGCAAACTATATTTCAAATGATTTCGGTGATGTTAATGCACCGTCCAATACGAATAGAATCGGAATGAATTATGTAAAAGCCAAAGTTGTAGGGAATACCGCAAACATTTATATTCCCGTTCAAAATGGTTCAGGAGTATTTCTTGCCACGGCGGACGAAGTTGCATGGGCACTAGGCCTCAGCTCCGATGATATAAAAAACCCAGTTATCTGCGGTTATTTGGAAATGTATGATGGCATTGATGACAAAGATGCAAAAGTCTTTTTGCCAGTTAACATCAATGCC
>JBAYVM010000273.1:0-4728 GCA_041674645.1 Victivallaceae bacterium
AATCAAGAAACTGGTCATTCAGCACGCGGTCAATAATTTTGTTATCCGGGTCAAAAAACAATCCGGTCTTTACCGCTTGCGTAATCCGGTGGACGGCAAAGTTTCTGACTTCATTCCGCAACAGGCAGAATCCTTTAAAATACCATGAACATTCATAGTAGACCAGCGCATGCGGTTCCACCCGGCGGCTGGTGCCGCGTCCGCTCAAATCATTATAAACGATATCCAACGCTTCGTGTTTCTGCCAGGCGGAAAACACGGTCATAAAAATTTCTGGATTGATGGAAACGCGCAGTCCTGGAATAATAGTCAGTGATTTAACAATTGTTTTGTCCAGAAAATCCGGGTTATTTTCCGCCAGTTGAGCATCGACAGAATTGCGAATGTCGCTGCGCAGCGGTTCAGGAAAAATATTTTCCGCAACTCTTGCGCCAAGCACCGCAGCCAACATTTCATTCTCACTCAACAACTGCAGCATATCCAGATTCCAGCCATGGTGTTTCAGATAGTATCCATTATGCCGGTAATCAAAATCAATCGGACATTTCAACTCATTCTGCAGGAATTTTATGTCTCGTTGAATGGTTTTCACGGAACAAGTCAGACTCTGGTTTAATTCCCGGTCAGAGCGCTCCAAATCGGCAACAAAGCTCTGACGGTTCGGGTAACGGTTTTCTTTTAATTGACCAACAAATCTTCTCAGCCGCAACATCTGCTTTTTGCTTTCAGCCATTATCTTTCTCCTCTTCAAATTGATTTTAAATATGCCGGTTGATCTATATTTTGCAAATCCGTTTTATCCGTCCGCCGATTATTTTTTTTGCAATCAGTCCACATCAATCTTTTCCGGCGATATTATTTGAAAATCCAGCAAATAAATGTATTGTACTAGGTTTTAAGTGTAAATTTTAGTAAAAAAAATAAATATATAACGAGCTTTAAGAATATGGACGAGGCAGGTATGGAACAAAAATACGCGACACTCATAATAGATGATAAGGAAATAAAGCTTCCGGTCACCATCGGAACAGAAGGCGAAAAAGGGATTGACATTGCCAATTTGCGCAAAGAAACAGGTTACGTAACAATTGACCCGAGTTTTATGAATACCGCAGCCTGTTACAGCAAAATCACCTTTATTGACGGCGAAAAAGGCATCTTGCGTTATCGCGGCATTCCAATTGAAAAACTAGTTAATGAAACCAGTTTTATTGAAACCGCTTATCTGCTGGTACACGGCAAGTTGCCGGACAAAGAACAAGGACAAAAATTTTCTCGTTTGCTGAATATAAATTCGATGTTGCACGAAGATATGCGCCATTTTTTCGACAATTTCCCGAGAGGCGCACATCCGATGCATATTCTGGCGACCATGATTAACGCACTTTCAACGTTCTATCCGAATGTTGACCTGCTTTCCTTGAAAGAGGATATTGATCTCTCTTCCGCCAGACTGATTTCAATCGTCCGCACTTTGGCGGCGTTTGCCTATAAAAAATCCATCGGCGAGCCCGTAGTCTATCCCAGACATGAACTGCCGTATTGCGCAAATTTTCTGAATATGATGTTCGACTCTACAGTCGCGCCATATAAAATCAGGCCGGAAACCGTCAAAATTCTGAATATGCTTTTGATACTGCATGCCGACCATGAACAGAACTGTTCCACCACCGCAGTAAGAACCATCGGCAGCGCTCAAGTTAACCTTTACGCTACCATCTCAGCCGGCATCAGCGCCTTGTCCGGCCCGTTGCATGGCGGAGCCAATCAGGCAGTGATGGAAATGCTGGGAAAAATAGAACGCGACGGCAATATCAAGAAATATATTGACCGGGCTAAAGATAAAAACAATCCTTTCCGGCTGATGGGTTTCGGACATCGTGTCTATAAAACTTATGACCCGCGCGCCTCCATTATCAAGGAAGAGTGCCATAAGTATCTGAAAGCGATGAAAGTCAAAGATTCTCTCCTGGATGTGGCGTTGGAACTGGAAAAGATTGCCTTGAACGATGAATATTTCGTTTCCCGCAATCTTTATCCGAATGTGGATTTCTACAGCGGGATAATTTACCGGGCAATGGGTATTCCGGAAAATATGTTTACTGTAATGTTTGCTTTAGCCAGACTGCCAGGATGGATTGCGCATTGGAAGGAAATGCTTGGCACCAACACCAAGATTACCCGTCCGCGCCAGATTTACATCGGCAAAACTTTGAAAAAAGATTAATTTACGTTGATTCTCCAAGCCGCCTGATTTAATTCGGGTGGCTTTTTTTTGCCGATAAAGCTAAGTTAAGACTGTAATCCAGAACTCAATTAAAGTCCCTGATTGAACGGGGAATAACGATATGAGTAATTGGGCAGAGCCGTTCAAAAATAAATGCGACTGCGCCTTGCCGACAAGCTTGAAGTACTTTTTATTCCGGCTTTGCCAGGCTCATATAGCCCATTTCACGCTTCCAATAAAATGTTTTTATTGCCGTCACTAGATTTTGAATTGCGGCAACCACATTCTGGTGGCATCTATCAGTTCGATTCCCATTTTGCGCACATCTGACGGCGGCAGGTTTGCGCACAATGGATCAAGCATCAATGAGTGCAAAGCCAATTCCAAGTCGCCTTTCATCGCCGCCTCAAGTGTCAGCAGTTGCACTTTGCAATGCGTACTGATTACCGGCTGGATTTCACATGGCAGCGAGCCGATTGCAATCGGCGCAAATCCCAGGCCGTCGACCATTCCCATCGTTTCAACCACTGCACCGCGCGGCAGATTGTCAATCTGACCTGCATTCGGCATATTTACGACATCAATAAACGGCTTGTTGTTAATAACCGCAGTTATAATATCAATGGCAGTTTCTCTGGAACGTTCAAACGGTTTCATTTCGCCTGACGCAAGTTTTGCTGCCCGTTCTCTGGTAGCCTTCCTGCCATCATAGCGATTCTCAATGGAAGTCCGGACCAGGCCAAAACGATTAATTGGGGCTTCACCGTTATTGAGATATCCAGACAGGAATTCACAGGTATGCCGGTCGCCCGGATATAGCAGCAGTCCGTACTGCCGATAAAATTCATCCAACAGTTTGTACTTATGATACGTCATTCCAGCTTCATCTTTGTGCGCTTCCGCAAAATATTCATCAATTGACTTACCAGAAAGTTTTTTGGACAGCAGGGGATAACCGGATTGGCCTTTAACCGTAAAATCAGTCACCAGGAAAAAGTGATTGACACCGCCATATTTCAAGCAAATATCTTTTTCATTCACTCCGAAGATCTTTTCCAGCAGATGATACACCGCGAATACGCCATGGCACAACCCGACATTACGCAACGATGTTGAAGCGCTTATCGCGCCGGTCAGCGCTGCCATTGGATTGGTATAATTCAGAATTATCGCTTTGGGCGACAGTTTTTCAATCTTGCCCGCCATTTTCACAAACACCGGCACGTTGCGCAATGTGCGTGACCAGCCACCTGGCCCAACTGAATCGCCGACGGTTTGAAAGATGCCGTACTTTTCAGGAATCTTCAAGTCATGGCGCATCATTTCCAGGTCTCCGGTGGAAATAGTTATGACAACAAAATCAGCCCCGGCAAATGCCTTTTCCTCGGAACTACCAGCGGTGAACTTAAATTTTGCGTCCAAAGCGCTGGACATTTTCTCGACTGCCGACTTCACTTCTTTCGCGGCTTGCAAATTCGGGTCCAGTAAATAAACTTCACTGCCTTTCAGTTCAGGGGCACGCATCATATCACACATTATGCGCGGAATCCAGTTGTAGCTGCCACCGCCAACCATTACAATTTTTACACCTTTTGACATGTGTTTTCCTCCATAAATATTTATTTTTAAAAGGTACGCATAATTATAATGTCATTTATACGATTCAACAATTCCCCGAATGATTAAAATATTTCGCCGAATGATTATTTGACATGATTCAGGATGATTATATTGTAACACTTATGAAAAATAGTCTTGACAATCTTCCGAATACGTTACCGGTAAAAAATGCTGGCTATGTGTTGCATAAAGCCAAAAGTCGCGGCTACAACCTTAACCCGCACACTCATGAAGTCAGTGAAATCATCTTTGTTGATTATGGAGTAGTTGAACTGACTTTACATCAACAGTCCATCACATTGAAACCTGGCGAATGCATCCTGATTCCAGCAATGCAAGAACATCATTTTCACGGCGCCAACGGCAGACCGTTCGACTTTTTGAATATTGTTTTTGATGGCAACATTGACAATTCCATCACCGGCAAGCCCATCTTTCTGAACCAGGAAGAACGATTAATCATGCTTAAGATGAAAAACGAATATCTTACCGAAAACCGTTTCAGCCATGAATTAATTATTACTATGCTCAACCTGTTGCTGCTACAGCTTCAACGCCGCTTCACGGAAAGTGATTTTGAGCAGAATACGGTGCAAATAACCGGAGAAAATAATCTAAATCACCGGACTGCGGTCATCTCACGAGCATTGAATTTTATCAGAAACAATTACATGCGCGATATTTCGGCGGAATCTGTCAGCAGATATTCCGGCATCAGCGCATCTTATCTACGCAATCTGATGCAAAGAGAGACCGGACATAATTTTCGCTATCATTTGCGGGAAATCAGAATGGAAACCGCGCAACGGTTATTGCGCGAATCCACCGACAACATTTCAGCTATCGCCGCCAAGGCCGGATACAGTTCTCTGCCGCATTTC
>JBAYVM010000274.1:0-4726 GCA_041674645.1 Victivallaceae bacterium
ATAACATTGAGGCAGAGCGAGCAATCCTCTCCGCAATGTTGCGGGAACCGCGTCCGTGTGTGGATATCGCAATAGAGCATCTCACTGGTGAAGACGTTTTTTATTCGAATATCCACCGCGAAATTTTCAAAGCAATTTGTGAACTGTACAATGAAACCGATTTGGGTGTTGATCTTATTTCCGTTGCCCACAAGCTGGCCAAAAACAGCAAACTGGAAGATATTGGCGGCGAGGTTTTTCTTGCCGAACTTTACGGCGCCATTGCCACTACGGCCAATCTGGATACGTGGTGCGGAATTGTCCGTGAATTTGCCACCCTCAGAAAAATGATTAACGTCTGTTCTGAAGCGCTGGTGGAATGTTACGATGTTGAATCAGAAGTAAAAGTTCTGGTGGACAAGCTTGAAACTAAGATTTTTGATATCCGTTTTGCCAATACCCAGTCTGACATTGTTCACATTAAAGACAGTATTATTGAATCATTCAAAAACATCCAGAAAATATTGAACAAAGAAGTTGAAGTCGGAATCAAAACCGGTTTCTGCGATTTGGATAAATATGTAATCGGCTTTAAACCGGGCGAAATGTTCGTTCTCGCCGCCCGCCCGTCTATTGGAAAAACCTCACTGGCGCTAAATTTCATCCGTAACGTCGCCCTCAAAGGAAACAAGAACCGGTCAGTCGCGTTTTTCAGCCTGGAAATGACCACTGAACAGATTACCCGCCGCCTGCTTTGTACAGAAGCGGGGGTCTCGGAATCAAAATTTTTTGATGGTTCCTTCGCCGCGCATGACATGCCAAAATTAACTCAGGCAGTCAACACGCTGAAAAATTCCCAGATATTCATTGACCCGACTGGCGGTTTGACCATATCCGAATTGCGCGCCAAGGCCAGACGGCTCAAGATGAAAGAAAATATTGAATTAGTTGTCATTGACTATCTCCAGTTAATGAAAGCCGACGGTAAAGTTGAAAGCCGTCAACAAGAAGTTGCCGACATTTCCAGCGGCATCAAAAAACTGGCTAAAGATTTAAACGTTCCCGTGCTGGTTTTAGCCCAGCTTAACCGCGAAGTTGAAAAAGCTTCCGGACCAGCCGCCAGACCCAAACTGAGCCATCTCCGTGAATCAGGCGCCATCGAGCAGGATGCCGACGTGGTGGCGTTTCTGCATCGTGACCGCGATGAAGCCAAATCAATGTCACCGGAAGATATGCGTAAAGGGCTGGAGTCTCTTTTGATTATTGAAAAAAACCGTAACGGCGAAACTGGTCTGGTTGACCTGTTATTCTTCCCGCAGCGGATGGAATTTGTAACAAAAAGTAAATACGGCGCTGAAGATCGCCCGGACAATATAGATTAACGACGAAAGGGACAAATTGAAGTGAAGTCAAATTTTATTTATTTAGCGTTTTGCCTGGTATATACCTGTTTTTGCCTGACCGTTTCAGGAGCGGAAATTGGAAAAATTGATTTTGAACAGATTGGCGGATACAAGTTCCCTGAAAAAATGTTGATGTATAACGTCCAGCAAAAGCCCGGACATCAATATGACAAGGATATTCTGAATGAAGACATTAAACGACTTTACGCCACCGGTTATTTTTCTGATGTCGTAGCCGAGACCAAAGACCTGCCGGATGGAAAAGTCAATCTGCTGATAAAAGTAAGCGTCAAACCGCGAGTAAAGTCTATTCAATTCAAGGGCAACCAGAAATTTAAAAATGTCGAACTGGAAAAAGAAATCAGTATTTCTGCGGATATGCCGCTGAATGACAATAATCTGCGTAACAGCGCCAACAAACTACGGGAATTTTACAAGTCAAAAGGTTACAATGACGCCTCAGTTACGCCGATTTTAAAAACCGTCGGACCGGACGCAATCAATGTGGTATTTGACATCCAGGAACATCTCCGGCTGAAGGTTGACAACGTTACCTTTGAAGGTGCAACCGTTTACTCGCAATGGACATTAAAAAACGCAATTGCCAACCGCCATTCATATCTCAGTCGTTTCCTGGACTTCGGGCTGTTTGACCGGAGCGAGGAAACCAATGACAAAGCCAGAATCCGCGAACTGTACTGGAATAAAGGTTATCTCGACTTCAAAGTTGAAAGCATCAATGTCACCCAGGAAAAAAATGACCCGGAATATGTCAACATAACCTATAAACTGTTCGAAGGAAAACCATACACGGTCGGCAAAATATCCATCGCCGGCAACCAACTGTTCCAAACCCCGGAGCTGGAACAGCTCGTCCAACTGAGAACCGGTGAGGTTTTTGACAATCAACTGGAACAAGCCTCACAAAAAGCGATAACCAACATGTACGAATCGCTGGGTTACGCCGACATCAATTGCCGTGCACAACGTAGCGCTGACTTCAAAAACCACGTTGTTGATTTGTCTTTTGTCATTACTGAAGGTCGCAAGTACACCGTAAAAGATGTGATTATTTCCGGCAACCGGATTACTAAAGATAAAGTTATCCGTCGCGAACTAGCCATTCAGCCCGGCGACCCGTTGGATAAAAACCGTATTGAAGCCAGTAAATCCCGTTTGATGGGCATGGGCTATTTTAAGAAAGTTGAAGCGGTCTCCGTCGCTTCCGACACTATCGGCGAGAAAAATGTCAGCTTTGATGTCGAGGAAAAGGAAACCTTCCAGTTTAAAATAGGCGGCGGATTTTCCGATGTCAGCAGCCTGGTGGGTATGGCGGAAATCAGCAATTCAAACTTTGATATTCTTGACCCGGCAAATTATTTCTACGGTGGCGGACAACGCTTCAGAATTCAAGCCCTGGTGGGTATTGAACGTAACGGACTGAATATTGACTTCACCGAACCCTGGCTGTTCGACATACCGTTGCGCCTCGACGTGTCCGGTTATGTCAATCAGGTACAGTATCAGCACTGGAATGAAAATCGTATTGGCGCTAAAACTTCATTATCCAAAAAATTCCTCGACGATTTCACCAGCGCCACGGTCGGCTATAAACTGGAACAAGTCAATGTTACCAATCTCGCCAACGATGCGTCTCCTGAACTGAAAAGCCAGGAAGGGCGCAGCATGGTCAGTCAGCCGTCACTGATGTTAAACCGGGACACTCGCGACAGCATGATGGAACCAACCAGCGGCTACCTGTTAAGTGGAGTTTCTTCTATTTCTCCTAAAATGCTCGGTTCAAGCAATGATTTCTACCGGCTTGAAGGTAAAGGCAGTTATTATTTTTCCCTGCTTGAGAAAGCTCTTATTTTCCACGTTGGCGGTAAAATCGGCACGGTATCCGCTTTCGACCGCAATGAACAGGTTCCAATTTATGAAAGATATTTCCTCGGCGGCGGCGATTCTCTCCGCGGCTTCCCATATCGTGAAGTCTCTCCGGTTGACAGCAACGGGGATAATATCGGCGGTCAGTCCATGTTGCTGCTGACCTCTGAAATGACTCACCCCATCTGGAGCTTTATCCGGGGCGCAATCTTTGTTGACGCCGGTAACGCCTGGTATCAATCCTACAGCTACGGCATGAGCGGCATGAACATCGGCGCCGGTTACGGTTTGCGCATAAAAGTTCCTTACCTGAACGCTCCGGTAAAACTCGACCTGGCTTATCCGATTCTCTCTAATCAGGAAGATCTTGATAAAAAATTGCGTTTCCATTTCAATATGGGTTTCACGTGGTAAGTTAAACAGCATAACAGGGAGAGAATTATGTCTGTTCAAAGCGAAAGCAAAAAAGCAGAATGCAAATGCCCGTACACCGCATGTCCAAGACATGACAACAGAAAAAAATGCCCGGCTTATCACCACTGCCAGAGCGGCAAAACCAGTTGCGGCAAGTAGAAAGGATTCCCGACATGACAAAACAGGAAATTAAATTCCCGGTTGACTGGCACTACCGGATTATAACCGACAAGTCCGTCAACTCCTGCCGGGAAAATATCATCTCCGTGCTGAAAAATAACCAATTTGATGCCTTGCCGGAAACCGGCAAGGAATCGTCCGGCGGAAAATATCTGACCTGGCAAGTCTCCGTAATTTTCCCGTCCCGCGAAATTATGGAAAAACTCAGCGCTGAACTCGCCGCAATCCCCGGCGTGAAATTCATCCTGTAATTTTCCACCTGCGTTTCAGTCAGAAGGTCTTAGCAAAACAGAAAATGTCGCACAAAAACCGCGAAAGAATTAAAACAATAGCCATCAGCAATCTTCTATCCTGAAAAGTCCACGACTTGAAATTCAGAACTTCAGAGCTCAATCTTTAAGCAGGAGCGCGGGTTTAATTGGAAGTCGGACTTTTCCTTGATTTTTAACTTTCCCGCTTCCTGCGTAAAGCATTCCTGTGACGCTTACGAACGTTCCTGACAGAAGCGTATAAAGACTAAAAAACGACATTCAACCGGACACCTTTACTGAGTTCTGGAAATTAATGCAATAATTTTTCCTTTTTTATTCAATTCAGCCGTTGACTTATGTTAAGAAATCACTATAATAGTAATATATGCCAGTTGCATGAGTAAAATGCTAGATGATTAATTGATTTTTTTTCGAGTCTTTATAATAACTTATTAGTAAAGGAGAAACGGCAATTAAAGGTTATAAGAGCAAGTTCAGACAACTGAATCTCCTACGCTTCCAAACGACCGTATAATTAACTTCTATCATCTTAATAATCAATAGGTAATAAAATTTCCTATTTATTTGTTTGTGAATTTGACTTGTGAAAAT
>JBAYVM010000275.1:0-4699 GCA_041674645.1 Victivallaceae bacterium
AACTCATGTTTTATCAGGCTGGTGTCTCAGCAACTTTTTTACGCTGACAGTGCGGGAAAGGTTTTTCTGTATGCTGGCAGCCGGCCTGCCCGACCTGGACGGCATAACCTATATTTTTGGGCATGAGGCCTACTGGGATACGCATCACATTATGGGACATAATTTTTTGTTCGCCATTATCGCCAGCCTTATTCTGTCCGCGTTTTCAACCAGCCGGATAAAATGTTTTTCTATCTATATCGCTTTATTTCATCTGCATCTGCTGATGGATTTATTCGGCTCCGGAATGGGCTGGGGCATTGCCTATTACTGGCCGTTCAGCAAACGCATTGTGGAAATCAGCTACTACTGGGAACTTTATTCCTGGCAGAATATTCTGGCTGGAATATTTTTCATCGGTTGGACCTGGCTGATTATTCTCCAAAAGAAACGTACTCCACTGGAATACATCATGCCGGAGCTTGACCGTAAACTAACTACTTTCTTCAATAAAAAGCGGACGGACAATACCGATGCAACAGAACTACACTGAGCGTTCACAACCGGCGGACACCGGTCCAATCTACAAAGAAACCAACATGTCGCGACTGCCGGTAGAACCGTTCAACACCGTCAGCAATCTAATTTTTCTGGCAGTTGCCATTTACTGGATAAAAAAGACCAGATTTGATATGAAAAAATATCCAGTCACCTCTTTTGCCATGCCGATTCTGCTGCTCGGATACATTGGCGGAACTATTTTTCATGCCACCCGCAGTCACAATCTTTGGCTGTTCATGGATTACATGGCAATCATGGTACTGGTGCTGCTGGCTTCGGTGTATATGTGGAAGACGCTCGTCAACAACTGGGCGCTGACTTTTATCCTTACACTTGGTCCAGTGTTTATCTACCGTATCTTTTCCAAATTCATCGTTCTTTCTCATCAGGCGTCAATTTCTCTCGGCTACTCAGTTTTAGCAATAAATGTTGTGCTTCCGGCAATCCTTCACTGCATTTATCGCAATCCCAAAGGGTGGAAAGCGCTGATGTCCGCCTCGGCGGCGTTCATTGTCGCCATCGGTTGCCGCCAGGCGGATTCGATTGAACCGCTGGCAAAGTTCCTGCCGATGGGAACTCATTTCCTCTGGCATATTTTCGGCGGAATCAGCGCGTTTTTTCTTGCTGAATATCTCTTCAAATCTGAAAAAATCGTTTATGAAAACGGTTTTGCTCTAAAACCACGTTTACAACAGGAAATCGACCGTTCGTGAACTCAGATAAGGACATTCTACCACTGCAACAAACCGCACGGGAAAAGCTGATTAATTTTCTGGGGCTGCGCCGCGGAATTGTCGGTTTGCTGGGTATGGTGGTGCTGGTTGGACTCGGGGAAAAAATGGCGGAACGTTTTCTGCCATTATATCTGCTGGCGCTAGGCGGAATGGCTTTCATGCCTGGACTGCTGAACGCCTTGGACAATCTGCTTTCAGCGCTATATTCCCTGCCCGGCGCATGGCTGACTGACCGTTTTGGCGGCAAACGCTCGCTGTTAATCTTTAACCTGCTGGCGATGCTGGGGTTTTTAATCGTCATCGTCTTTCCCAGCTGGATAGCGGTATTCATCGGCTCATTTTTCTTTCTGTCCTGGACCGCCATATCACTGCCAGCCACCATGGATTTAGTGGCAAAATCCCTGCCCAAAAATAAACGTACCATGGGCGTGTCAGTGCATTCTCTGGTCAGGCGCATCCCAATGGCGCTCGGACCATTACTGGGCGGTCTGTTAATAGACCAGTTCGGCATCGAAAAAGGCGTGCGAATTTCTTTCGGATGCGCTTTCCTGCTGGCATTAACAGCCATTTTCCTGCAACAATGGCTGATTAAAGACGACTTACACCGGAGCGGGAGTAAAGAGCACCCGTTCGCAATGGCCGCCTCAATGTTACGCCAAATGAGTTCACATTTACGGCAATTGCTGGTGGCCGACATTTTGATTCGTTTTTGCGAACAGATACCTTATGCCTATCTGGCAATCTGGGCGATGCAGAATGCGCAGGGCGCAAAAATTGACGGCGTCCAGTTCGGCATCTTAACCTCAGTTGAAATGGCCGCGGCAATCATGGTTTATTTACCCGTCGCCTGGCTGGCTGACCGGGGCGGAAAAAAACCGTTTGTGCTTGCCACATTCGTATTTTTCACATTGTTTCCGCTGGCATTACTTTACAGCCGCAGCTTCTGGACGCTGATGGCAGCGTTTTTCCTGCGCGGCCTGAAAGAATTTGGCGAACCGACCCGCAAAGCCTTGATTATGGATCTGGCGCCGGAAGACCGCAAGGCAGCCATGTTCGGAACTTACTATTTATTGCGCGATGTGGTTGTATCAGTCGGAGCCGGACTCGGAGCCTGGTTATGGACGATTTCACCGGCGGTTAATTTTCTTACCGCCTTCGCGTTCGGCATTGCCGGCACGCTCTGGTTCGCAATAAAGGGAAAAGATTGCAATAAATAATGCTCCAGCAGGTTAACTGCTTTTTTGTCGGCATTTTTTGTGTTTATCACAAATACACTTGCTTTTAAGTGAAAAATATTATATAATTGATAAGTTTAACCAAAAAATCTCCTCACTGCGTCTTGACTATTTTTTAGTAGAAGATATTCTAAACAGTGTTTGTCATTGTCTGCCTTGCAGACATTGCTTTTTTTACTTGCAGGCTGAAAGATATTAATTATCAGAACAGCAGAAGCAACTAAGTGTAACTAAAAAATATATGAAGAGAAATTGAGAATGAAAAAGACGCTAATTAGAAATAATCATACTTTATTGGAAATGCTGTTCGTTGTTGTTTGTGTCGCCATTCTGCTAAAAATGTTGATGCCCGCCTTTACGGAGAGTCGCAATAAAGCCAGATTTACCCGCTGGCTGGCCTTTAACCGTCAATGTAGTAACGATCCCACCTGCACAGTAAACTTCAACTTTCAGGATGGCAAAGGCAAAATTATTAATAACTCCGCAATTGGCAATGAGAATATAAAGTTTGACGCCAAAGATTATAGCGGAGTAATCAAAGGCGATTATTCCTGGGTCCAAGGCAGATGGTGGAAAGGGAAAAAAGCTTTACAATTCAACGGAACTAATACACTTGTTGAAATCGAAAAGGAAAAGGCCCTGAATTTTGACGAAACGGAAGGCTTTACCATTATAATATGGGTAAAATTTGACCGTTTCCGCCGCTGGGACGGACTGTTTGCCAAAAGTTATATGGCTGGCGAAGCCGGCTGGTCGCAATATGACCTTTATTACGACGGAACAGAATACACCAACAAAGCGGCGAAGGGTCAATTTGAAGTGGATGTCTGCCGGACTTGCATCGGTTTTGACGATGTAGTGATAGAAGAAAATGGAACTAAAACCTACAATATCAAGCTTGACACTGAACACTGGTTCATGATTACTTTGAGAAATAAAATGTCTGGCAGCAAAAATGAAATCAACGTATTTATCAATGACAAAAAACTTGTAAGCCGTTCAACTAACAATACTCAATCATCTGGCACCGTTTGTAATGCCAATCTCATTATCGGCGCGTTAAGGTTTCTAGTCATGGGGCCGAATAATACTCCAACCAAACAGGGCTCCATTAGCAATTATTTTAAAGGCCGGGTGGATGAATTTATAATGTATCGGCGGGCGCTTGAAGATTCAGAAATCCGAGGCCATTTCCGAATGGGCGACGAGCACCTCTAAACGGTGGAATAAATAATCTACATGATTATGAAATATTGAATAGAATGATATAGTAGCGTTCATTAATATGTTTTAAACATTTTATGGTGAATTAATGGGAATCAGATTCCGCTGTAAAAACTGCAGACAAAAATATGAGCTGGCCAATGGCTTGGCCGGACAGGATGTGCAATGCGTCCGTTGTCAGAGTCAGATGACCGTTCCTGCCGAATCTGAACTTCCACAAAAAAACATTGAGACAACATCTGATTCTATGGGCAAAATAAAACGGGCAGTGGCCGTTGCCGACTTGATGAGTATGCAGAAAATTAAAAAAATTCAATCAATTTCACCAAACTCCAGATCTGCCTCTAAACAAGATATCATATTCCGGTGTAAAGTATGTAACCAGAAATATCGACTGCCACAAGAAATGGCTGGACAAAATGCGGAATGTGCTAAATGTAAACGCAATATAATAGTTCCTGAACATTCTGAACTCAAACCACCAAGATTCACAAAGAGGCCAGCAGACAAAAACACCACTCCTGAAACGGTAGCGGCTCAACATCAACAGACAAATATTGCTGAACAAATCGCTTTCCGGTGTAAATCATGCGGACAAAAATATCGGCTGTCAAAAGATTTAATCGGCGTCCAAACTGAATGCACCAGATGTAAGAACACCATTGAAGTGCCGTCCAAATCTGACCCTGAAATGATTGATAAGGCAACGCCACAACTGCAGGAAGAAATCGCATTCCGCTGCAAATCGTGCAAACAGAAATATCGTTTACCGAAAACACTCAGCGGCGCAAAAACAGAATGTACTAGATGTAACGCCGCAATAAAAGTTCCGCATCAATCAGATCCGGAATTTGACAAAGTAGCGTCGGCGACAACGCCAGCAACAACGCCAGCAACAACGCCAGCAACAACGCCAGCAACAACGCCAGCAACAACGCCAGCAACAACGCCAGCAACAACGCCAGC
>JBAYVM010000276.1:0-4660 GCA_041674645.1 Victivallaceae bacterium
CCAGCGCTTTTGCCAGTGTAGTTTTTCCCACACCGGGAACATCCTCCATCAGAACATTACCGTTGGCGATTACCGCCACGATGAGCAGGTCAATTGTTTCCGGTTTGCCTTTGATGACTTTTCCGAGATTATCTTTCAATCCTTGCAGTTTGGTTCTCATGATATATCCTCAAAAAATTGATGATTTGTAATTTGTCCTCGAAAATATCATTCAAAATCTTTTTTTTCAACCAGCGTCCGCGGGAAATATCAATATAAGGCTTTGCCGCCAGCAATTTAGAATGAAACATGAAATTGGTTTTCAATCCGGGGCTGCCAGGAATCTTGGAATTGAAGTATTCGCGCCCACGTATGAGGGCAAAAAAGATTTCAGTTGTCTGTAACTGATTAACTGGTTTCGTATGCACGGAAAATACGATGTTATGCCTGAACATAATTTTCATTTCCAGAAGGTATTTATGATATGTAGCTTTATCGTCTCCATGTGGTTTATGCGGGGAATGCTCCAATCGACGCGAACTGTTTTTATACGGAATTGCTGATAAATATTCCGGGGCATTTGGAAAATTAACCATGTTCGGATATTTGCAAAATGTTCACTCCGGCATTAGTGTATTTTTTTTCATTTTTACAGAACCTCTTTTAGCAAATTTATATGGAAACTAGTTATGGCGGATAATGCTTTAAATAAATATGACAACAACAGTGAGCCGGATTACATGGCGTTGGAAACGTTGCATGAACTGCAACTGACACGGCTGAGAAACACTGTAAAACTGGTTTATGACAAGGTTGAACTGTTCCGGAAGCGGATGGATAGATTGAACTTGAAACCGGCTGACATTCAATCTATGGCTGACCTGGCAAAGTTGCCTTTTTCGGAAAAAAATGATTTGCGAGACGCTTATCCGTTCGGATTGTTCGCCAGCCCCATGGAAGAAGTTGTCCGCTTGCACGCGTCCAGCGGAACCACCGGCAAACCAATTGTGGTTGCCTACACACAGGACGATATCAATATTTGGGCTGGCGTGATGAAACGCACGTTTGCCTGCTGCGGCATCAGCAGTCACGACATTATTCAAAATTCCTACGGTTACGGTTTATCCACTGGCGGATTGGGTACACATTACGGAGCGGAGGCGATGGGCGCCACGGTCGTGCCGACTTCCGGAGGAAACACACAACGTCAGCTTGCGGTGATGAAAGATTTTGGCATAACCGCCATTTGTTGCACTCCGAGCTATTTTAATTTTCTTATCGAAGAAGCTGAAAAAACGGGCATCGACTTGCGAGAATTACCGCTTCGGGTTGGAGTATTCGGTTCTGAACCCTGGACAGACCAGATGCGCGAACGGATTGAAACCGCCAGCGGCATTAAAGCTTATGATATTTATGGCTTGTCGGAAATTATTGGCCCCGGCGTTGGCGTTGAATGTGAATTTCAGAACGGTCTGCATATTTTCGAAGACCATTTTTATCCGGAAATTGTCAACCCGGACACTGGCGAAGTTTTGCCTGACGGTCAGACCGGAGAACTGGTGTTGACAACTTTAACTAAACAGGCAATGCCGATGATTCGTTACCGCACCCGGGATATCACCTGCATTATTCCAGAACCCTGCGCCTGCGGCAGAACTATCCGCCGCGTTCGGCATATCTCCAGCCGTTGCGATGACCGGTTTGTGATTCGCGGCGTTAATGTTTTTCCCTCGCAAATCGAAGCGGCGTTGTTGTCGGTTGAAGGCACGCTGCCGCATTATAATATCATTCTCTACACAGAAAACGGCATGGATAATATTGAGGTCGATGTCGAAATTACCGAAGAATGTTTCTCGGATAAAGTCCGGGTGATGGAGGCATTGATGCAACGACTGGTCGGCGCTATTGAACAGACAACCGGACTGCGCGTTTTTCTGAAACTTGTTGCCCCTCAAACTATTCAGCGTAGCGAAGGAAAAACCAAACGGGTTATCGATCGCCGCGTGAAGTGACTATCTGGTTACGAATATTTTTCAACGGCGTCTTTCGAAATTTGTGTCCATTCATAAAGCCGTTTGTCGTGTCCCATCAGAGTTTGCAGTTCCCGCAAAATAACCTGATAACTGCATCCTTGAAGTTTTCGTGCGCCATCATTAATATATTGTTTTAACGCGGCAGTATCTGTGGGACAAACGACATCTGAAGCTTTATGACGCCACATGATACAATATTTGCCACCGACTGATTCAATAATCTTATCCAGATTGGACCACGCGCTGCAAACAAAAATGCGTAAATTCGGAATCGCCATAACTGGATTTACTTTGTTGGTAAGATTTTCGCAACAGCCATACGATACCGCCCCGAAGCGGGCAAATATTTTCTTTTGGTAATCCAGTAAAAATTCCTCGAACATTTGCGGACTGACTTGATCTAGTTCCTGAGAGTTTCCGGCAGTCCAGCAGTCTTTCAGCGTATATCGTTCCGGCTTGACATCCGGGCGCAACGGGTCGCTCATAAACATCGGTTCGTCGGTGTTTGGAACAATCTTTCCTGACGCTTCCATTGCATCAAGGAAATTCATTACGCCTTGAAGAACAACATTCATCAGCCGGTGAACCAATTCCGGTTCCAACATCATATCAATCATCATTTGTTCCATTCCACGTAATCCAGCGGCTGGATGGCAAATTGTGGCCAAATTGAAATATCCTATAACCGGCACAGTTTTTACCGGCATGATTCCAGCAAGAATCTGGCTGACTGCCGCAACTTTGCTGGCGGTTCTTTCCCGGTTGAAAGCATACTGTGGAACTCGCAACCGGTCAAAATCCTTCGTTGTTGTCAACGCCGCTTTGTACTGCCAGGCGGAACCGGTTTCTTCGAGGCTCTCGTGAACAATATCCACGCCCCAGATATTGGCTGGTTCAACATCAAATTCCATTGCGACTCTAAAATAATCATCAACCGGGGTGTCGTCATCAATGTCACGTTTAATTAATGCTTTTTTGAAGAAAACTTCCAGTGGTTTCAAATCTTCATCTGAACACGCCAGGCTGCCCGGCGGTATCAATTCATTCCAGCAACCAACCGGATTGCACCAGACTGGAGCAATATCTTTCCGGTGCGCAGCGGCGTTCTTCCAGCGTTGTTTGATTGTCTTCATTCTTGGAGCCCTGGCGATTTCCACTGTCATTCCTGCCAGTTCACGAATATAATTAATCTGGTCTTTACGGCTTTTGACGCCGACCGCCAGTTTATTCATAATTGCAATATAATTTTCCACCATAATCGTTCCTTTTGCTCTTTATGTTTGTTGGATTTAATTCTTGTTGTTATTATATTATACGATGTAATATGGTATTTTGACAAGCTTAACAAACGCTTTTTTTATTGGACTAAACGATAATTATGCAACAAACATTCAGAAAAAGCGAATCGGATGAATTCATTTCTTTCCAAGTTGCCGCCACCGGAGAAACTTCGTCTGGTCTGGGACAACTGCTAAATCATCTGATGGTTAACCCCGTTTCGGCCGTTAATTTTATCTGCACTCCGGAATGGCAGGTGGAAACCAGAACCGTTACTGACTCCTACTGGTCGTTTATTGTTGCCGGCCGGGGAAAAGTTACACTAGAAGGCGATGCTTTTACGGTTGAACCGGGACAACTGATATTATTTCCGGCTGGCGTTGAACATGCTTTTCATCCATTGGCTGGCGAGAGTATGGAAATGACGAACGTCCATTTTTATGCCCGGGTCTATGATGTTATTGATTTGCCTGGACTTTTGGGAATGCGAGGAGCGTTTGTTGACCGCAACGGCAGTTTTGCTCTTATTTCCGCCGCCGCTGCGAGAAGTTTTGCCTTGCGCCCTGCCGGATGGAAGTTGTATCTTGAACAATTGATTCGCTGTCTGCTATTCGAACTTATTTATGATTTTGCGGATAATATTAAAATGTTAACTCCTGATTTAAAAAAGCTGACCAGACTCTATCCGGTGATAAGTTTGATTGAACGCAAGCTTGCCGACCCAGCATTGAATCCGGCGGCGCTGGCAGCGGAAGTTAATATAAGTCCGGTTTATCTGCGAATGATGTTTTGCGAATTATTTGGTCAAAGTCCAATAAAATTCATTCACCGCCGCCGGATTGAAAAGGCCTGTGAAATGTTAAAACAAACTGGGCTGACAGTGAAAGAAATTGCTCCGGCTTCCGGATTTAATGATATTCAATTTTTCTACCGGATTTTCTCCCGGCTTACCGGAACCACGCCCGCAAAATACCGCAATCAATCTGAGTTTTAAGCCGCGTATATCTGTTTTATGCAGTATGTTCTGCAAACTTGCCGAATCTTTTTTTGCAATTTCTTTTCAAACCTGTTGACAATTCTTGAAAAATATAGTATGATATGGTATCAAACAGGATTAAATGGAAGATTTGTGAGATGATGGAAAAGTTGAAATTAAAAAGTGAAAATGTTTACAATCAAATCCGGAGTAATATTATTTCCGG
Organism: Victivallaceae bacterium; assembly: GCA_041674645.1. Taxonomy (GTDB): domain Bacteria; phylum Verrucomicrobiota; class Lentisphaeria; order Victivallales; family Victivallaceae; genus JBAYVM01. Next base: position 4,493 of record JBAYVM010000276.1, read on the forward strand.
AGTTTATCCAGTGGCGATGAAATTCCCGCCGGAGTTGGATTTTGCGCGTGAACTGAATGTTGGCAAGGTGACTTTAAGAGCGGCGTTTGAACAGTTGGAGCGGGAAGGACTGATTATTCGGGTCTTCACCAGAATCTGTGGGTTGAATACACCAGAACCTGCAATTTA
>JBAYVM010000277.1:0-4650 GCA_041674645.1 Victivallaceae bacterium
AAGCTATTTGCAGCCGCACGCCGGAGGCTTTAAGCTGGGATTTTGCGGCGACACTGGTTGACGGCGATGTTCCCGGAGCGCTGGAAATCGTCAACACGTTAATGGAACAGATGAAATCCGAACGCGGCGGCAGTCTTGAATTGTCCATTTTAAGTCATGCCACGCGAAGTTTTCAGGAAATGGTCAAGGTAAAAAATGCCATGTCGGAATTGAAACTTCCGCGCCGGGTCGGAACTTCATATTTTTATTCCGTTCCGCCGGAACTGAAAGAGCAATATCCGGAAAATATTCTACTGCAAGTACATCCATTCCGCGCCTACAAAATGTGTGAAAGCGCATTGGGTTTCAGCGACCGCAGCCTGGCGGAAGCGCTCGGAGTTTTACTGGATGGCAACCGGAAACTGGTCTCCGGCGGCGGAGAGCCGCGAATCGTTTTGGAGCAATTAATCATAAAAATAGCCGGACGCGGAAAGGCGTAATATAAAAAAATCCGGCCTTAATTCAGACCGGATTGATTTTCAAAGCTGCTGGATTCTCAGCGGCTTTTTATTTTTTCGCGTCGTAACATTCCGGAGAAGTCATCTGCCGGAAGAATTCAGCATATTTATCCCGGTTGACCGGATCCTGACGCAGGGCAATGGCCGTGCGCGGATGCTCATTCAAAATTCCGGTAATCATGTAAGGAATGAGATAACCCCACTCGATTTCTTCACGGAGCGGCAGGAAAACGTCTTCAATCACCTGAAGCGCTGGCTCCAGCGAGAATTTCGGATTTTTCAGAAAACTGAGCAACAGCTCCATCGGGCAGTTACCAGCGCCGCGACCGATGCCGAATACAGTTGCATCCAAATAATTAGCGCCCTTGCGAATGGCTTCAATAGTATTGGCAAAAGCCAGCTGCTGATTGTTATGAGCGTGCATTCCAACTTGTTTAGACGGCAGGTTGTCGCTGAATATTTTGACCAGATGATGAACTTCTTCTGAATAAAGCGAACCGAAACTGTCAACGATATTAACCGCAGTAACCGGAGCTTCAGCTTCAATCTGTTTCAAACCGGCTTCCAGCTCAAAGTTAGTCGCGGTGGAAATAGCCATGATATTGATAAACGTTTCATAACCTTTTTTATTGCAATGATTTGCCAGGTCAATCGCTTTGTCAATATCTTTGACGTATGTGGCAACACGAATGAAATCCAGCGGGCTTTCTTCGCAAGGCTTGATATCATCTTCTTCAACTCGTCCAATATCGACCATAACGCCGAGTTTCATATTGGTCTGCGTATCCTGAACAACCTCTCTGACATCTTCATCCATAGAAAAACGCCAGGCGCCAAATTCTCCCGGAGGAAACATTTTCTTTGAGGCGCGATATCCAAGTTCCATATAATCGACTCCGGCGGCGTTCAGCGCCAGAAAAACTTTTCTGACCATCTCATGAGAGAATTGCCACTTATTGATCAGGCCACCGTCGCGAATGGTACAATCTACAACTTTAATTTCTTTCCGGTACATGTTGCTAACTCCGTATAACTTGTGTATTAATTGCTGAGATTTCAAACTGATGCTGAAAATCCGGCCAGTTATTGATGCAAAACACTCAATATAAATGAGAAATCAAAAAAATCAATCGGCAGTCCGGAACTGACAGGCGATAAAAGAAGAGATTAGAAAATCCCGGTCAGACTGAAGAATTTCAAGTCGGCAACACAACTTATACGCTTCCGTCAGGAACGTTCGCAGGCTCGCAGGAATGCTTTGCGCAGGAAGAAAAGAAGCTAAAAATCAAGAAAATTAAATCCACGCTCAAGTAATGAGCTCTGATTCCATACCGACAGTTTTACTCATCCTGATATATTCAGCTAAGGAGACTTTGCCAACAACCCCACAGGCAGAGAAGTCAGAAGTAAAAACGGAATGTCCAACGGCAAAAGGGGAAAGCGAGGAGTCAGCGTTGACTGCGATTCCCGCAGTTTTATCAAATAAGAAACGAAAGTTAAAAGATAAAAGATAAAAGTTAAAAGATAAAAGATAAAAGTTAAAAGATAAAGTTTCAAAGAAGAAGTCAGAAGTAAAAACGGAATGTCCAACGGCAAAAGGGGAAAGCGAGGAGTCAGCGTTGACTGCGATTCCCGCAGTTTTATCAAAAAAAGAAACTGTCAGATTATAAAACATGTGTTTCAATGCTTTGAATTTACCTGATTCGTATTACATTGTATAGTTTGATTTAGATTGACAATAAAACTTACAGGAAAATAAGACAGTAAAATGGAAAAAGAAAAACTGTTGTTGTCAGGCAACGAGGCCGTTGCCCGGGGTGCTTGGGAGGCCGGGGTAAAAGCCGGAACCGGTTATCCGGGAACGCCTTCAACTGAAATACTGGAAAATCTTCATAAATACGCCGGGGTGGAATGCGAATGGAGCGTTAACGAGAAAGTGGCGCTTGAAGTAGGCCTTGGCGCAAGTTATGCGGGAGCCAGAACGCTGGTGACGATGAAGCATGTCGGGGTGAATGTCGCGGCTGACCCGCTGTTTACCGCCGTTTATACCGGAGTTAACGGCGGATTGGTCATTGTCACCGCCGATGATCCGGACATGCATTCATCGCAAAATGAGCAGGACAACCGGAATTATGCAAGATCGGCGAAGTTGCCGATGCTGGAGCCGGCGGATTCTCAAGAAGTAAAAGAATATACCATAAAGGCTTTTGAAATCAGTGAAGAGTTCGATACGCCGGTATTTTTGCGTATGGTAACCCGTATTGCTCACTCCATGGCGGTAGTTGAGCCGGGCGAGCGCCATGAACATGCAGTTTCCGGATTTACCCGGAATCTGCGTAAATATGTAATGGTTCCAGGATTTGCCAGGGAACGGCATAAAGTAGTTGAAAAGCGGTTGATTGACATTGAGAAAAGCGTCAACAAACTTGGCATGTACCGGGTTGAGAATCTTCCCGAGACCACAGCCCAAACAGGCATTGTCACCGCCGGCATCTGTTATACTTATGTCAAGGAAGTATTTCCGGAAATGCCGGTCTTTAAGCTTGGCATGGTTTATCCGTTTCCCGAACGGGAACTGCTTGAATTTTGCGCTAAATTCAATGAAGTAATTGTAGCTGAAGAGCTTGATCCGTTCATTGAAGATTATTTGAAAGCCAAAGGCGTTAAAACACGTGGAAAAGACGTATTGCCGGTTACCGGGGAATACACTCCATCCATGTTGCGCAAGGCATTTGGCGGAGCGAAACAAAATGATGCTCCAGAATTGCCTTTTGCGCTGCCATCCCGTCCACCGGGTCTTTGCGTCGGCTGTCCTCACCGGACCATTTATGAGATTCTCAATAAGCTGGGAGCAACCGTTTCCGGCGACATTGGCTGTTATGCGCTTGGTGCGCTGCCGCCGTTTCATGCCATGGACACCTGCGTGGACATGGGGGCGAGCATTACCGTAGCTCAAGGCATGGAAATTGCGGTGGGCAGGGAAAAAGCCGCCCGAACGGTGGCGGTCATCGGCGATTCCACGTTTGCCCATTCCGGCATAACCGGGCTGATAAACGCTTCCTACAATAAACGCCACACCTTGACTATTGTGCTGGACAACGGCACTACCGCCATGACCGGCATGCAGCCGAATCCGCTTTCAGGCGAGACAATCAACAACATTCCGACTTGGGCGCTTGACTACCGGAAACTGGCCGAAGCCGTCGGACTGAAAGATGAAAATATCAAAATTGTCAATGCGTACAAAAAATCGGAAGTGGAAGACGCTTTGAACGAATTAATTGAACGCAATGAGCTTTCACTGCTGGTGATTAAGGGGCCGTGCATTATTAATCAACGTAAAAAGAAAAAAGCGGCAACAACTTGAAGGATGCGGATTATAATGAAAGATAAAATAACAAATATATTGATGATTGGCGTCGGCGGCCAGGGAACTGTGCTTTCAAGCAATATCCTGTCGCTGGCGGCAATGTTTGACGGACATGATGTCAAAAAGAATGAAATTCACGGGATGAGTCAGCGCGGCGGTTCCGTATTCAGCCATGTCCGTTTCGGGAAAAAAGTTTATTCCCCGGTTATTCCGGAAGGCGAGGCCGATGTGCTGTTCTCGCTGGAAGAAATCGAAACATTGCGCTGGCTTCAATTTCTGAAACCGGACGGTTCGATTATCTGTCTTGATGAAAAAATTCTGCCGTCAAACCTGAATTCATATCCGGAAGGAACGCTGGAGTTTTTGCAGCAAAATTATAAAAACATTCACCTCGTCGACCCGCAGATATTGCAAAAAGAACTTAATAATGTCAAAGTATTGAATGTCGCATTACTGGGTGCCCTGTCAAAACTGATTGATATCAGCGGCAGTTCATGGATTAAAGCTATCCGCGAATTTGTTCCCGCAGGTACTGAAGAATTAAACATAAAAGCCTTTGAGGCCGGAAAGCAATTATTGTCATACAGTAAGGAGTAAATCATTATGTGGAATCCGGAAACAGAACAGATGCCGGTCTCACAGTTGCGTAAAAAGCAGAGTGAAAACCTTAAAACATTAATCCGGCGCGTATATGACCGGGTTCCGTTCTATCGCGAAAAAATGAATCTGAACAGCATAACGCCGGACGATATTAAAAGCATCGAAGATATTTCCAAACTGCCG
>JBAYVM010000278.1:0-4643 GCA_041674645.1 Victivallaceae bacterium
GTTCGCGTAGCCTTGCCGCGGCCACCGCCACCGCGTTGCTGTTGTGCTCCGCAAAAACGGCATGAGCTCGCCTGATTATCTATTTCATTCCCGCAAGTATCACAATCTTTCATATCAACTTATCATCTTCCATCAGGTTAATTTGTTTCTTGTTTAAAATATTTTTTAACCACTGAACACACCGAAAATACGGAATGAATCCATCTCCCCGAACCGGTTCTTTTCCGAGTGTTCCGTATATTCCGTGGTTCATATCAGTATTCTCTTAAACAATATTACCGGGTTAATGAAAATTTCAATATAGCTGCGTTATCTGTATTCTAAAATAATTACCTGCCATTCCAATTCTGCGGATAAAAAAAACGTTCAGATTATAAAAAAACGATTGCATAACCATGAAATCAAGCGTAAATTAAGCAGATTGTTAAATTACTTTACAAAGTGCAAGATTTATGCACAAATATAATAAGGAAGCATTTATAATGATTAAAGTACCGGGTTTTATAGATTTACAGGTAAACGGTTTTTTAGGCGTTGATTTTTCCAGTCCTGAATTAACAGAAGCAGAAACTGTCAGAGTAAGCCGGGCGTTGCTCGATAAAGGGTGCGCCGGTTTTCTGGCGACAATAATAACCTCCTCGGAAGAGATTTATAAGCGCAATCTGCCAATTCTGGTCAAAGCCATACGGCATCCGGAATTGCAAGGCGGCATACTCGGCATTCACGCGGAAGGACCGTTTTTGAGCGCGAAACCCGGTGCGGTCGGTGCGCACAATCCGACATGGGTAAAAAGTCCGGATATTGATTTTTTCAAAAAGATGGTTGAATGGTCAGACGGCACAATCAAGCTGTTGACGATTGCGGCAGAAAATGAAGGTTCAGAAAAACTCACCCGGTATGCGGTTAGTCAAGGTGTAACGGTCTCACTTGGACACCAGCTGGCGCTGGCGGATGATATGAAGAAATGTGTTGACGCTGGAGCGACACTGTTGACCCATTTGGGCAACGGCATGCCGAACGAAGTAAACCGGCACAATAATTCGTTGATGTCCGGCCTGGCGGAAGACGGCTTGACGGCGATGATTATTGCCGACGGGCATCATCTGCCGCCGACAGTAATCAAGACGGTATTGAAAGCCAAAGGCATTGACAAAACCTTGATTGTCAGCGACGCATCGCCGATTGCCGGAATGCCTCCGGGCAAATATAATGTTTTAGGCAACGAAACTATTTTGGAAGAAAATGGTTATCTGCACAATCCGACGAAAAAATGTCTGGTCGGTTCTTCAGCGACAATCTTTGAATGCGTAAACTATCTGGCCGCGCTCAACATTCTCACTCCGGAAGAGTTGATTAGACTGTCGTTCTCCAATCCGTTGCAGGCAATCGGCGTGTCGGCTGAATCAATCAAAACCGAAGCAGCTTATACCTGGAACGGCAGTAAGTTTGTAAAAGCTTAACACTGCAATTTCATCGGGTTAAAACCTTCCGCTCATAACGGAAGGTTTTTTGTTATTTATGGGAATTGGATTATTGAAAAATATCTGCTATATTTAACGGAATATTATAAATTAACCCTGCAATTTGAAGAGAATGTGCCATGCGGAACAACGGACTAAAAATATATTCAATCTGTTTTTTTATGCTTTTTTCTCTTACCTTTTTATTAACTGCCGAGGTTAACGGCGCAGACGAAGCGAAAAAATCTTTCACCTTAACCTTGCAATGGCTTCCTCAAGCACAGTTTGCCGGCTATTATGTGGCGATGGAAAAAGGCTATTACAAACAGGCTGGCATCGACCTCAAACTTTTACACAAACCAGCGCAAGAATCTATAGAAGATATTTTATATCAGGGAAAATCCGATTTTATCACCAGTTTTCTTTCTTCCGGAATCAAATTACGTGCGCAAAAAGGGTTGATTGTAAATATCGGTCAAATATCCCAGCGTTCAGCCTTGATGTTTGTTGCTCATAAAGACAGCAAAATCACCCGTCTCGAAGATATAAACGGCAAACGGCTTGGATTATGGCCAGTGGATTTTCAGGTAATGCCGCTGGCGTTATTAAAAAAATATAATTTAAAGACTGAGACCATCCCGGTCGTAAATGATGTTGATCTTTTTTTGTGGCACGGCGTTGATGTTATGACTGTAATGTGGTATAACGAATATCATCAGATACTTGATGCCGGGATTAACGAGGATGAACTAGTAACTTTTTTCTTTTCAGATTACAATATGGATATTCCGGAAGATGGAATATACTGTTTGGAAAACACTTATAAAAATAATCCTGACATCTGCAAAAAACTAGTCATCGCCACGCTTAAAGGTTGGCGGGAGGCTTTTAAAGACCGTCAGAACACGTTGAAAATTGTTCGCAAATACTGCGCACAAATGCATCTCCAGTTTAATGCCGCTCATCAAAGCTGGATGTTGGACAAAATGGAAGAGTTAATTTTTCCCGGCCGGGATTATGAACCCGGTGTATTGTCGCCGAAAGTATACAAAGAAACGGCAAAAAAATTAATGATGATGGATTTTATAAAAAAAATTCCGCGTTATTCCGATTTTTACAAAAATGTTTTAAACGGCGACACCGAACCGGAACAGGAAGAAAATGTTAAAAAATAAAAGTCTGGCAGTAAAACAAAGCATTTACATTCTGTCGAGTGTATGCCTTATTTTTATTGCTGTTTTTGCGTACACTGCCTGGCAGTTGTGGGAAATAATGGTTAAAGACATTGAAGTAGGGACGACCAACCTGTGCAAAGCCACCGCGCATCGGCTTGACCAGACCTTTATTGATGTGCAACGCAGCGCAAAACAAATGGCATTGCAGTTTGAAGACAAGAAACTCAGCGAAAAAGATATGGGGCAAATACTGCTCAAGACAATTGACAGTATCCACAAAGACCGTCCGCAGGTATTTGGCGGTTCAATTGCGTTCAGTCCTTATGCTTATGATTCTGCCAGCAAATATTTCATGCAGTACGCCTATTACGACAAAGGCCAGCTGAAACTGACCAGGCTTGGCGGCGATGATTATCCTTACTTCTTTTATAAATGGTTCATTCTGCCGCAAACATTAAAACATCCGATATGGACAGAACCCTATTTTGATGACGGCGGCGGCAATATACTGATGACCACCTATTCTGTTCCGTTTTTCCGGCAGGTAAACGACAAACAGGAATTTATGGGAGTTATTACCATAGACTTGTCCTTGTCATGGCTGCAAAAACTGGTTGGAGCAACTACGGTTAACGATTCCGGCTACGCATTTCTGCTGTCACGGTTCGGACGGTTTGTTACTCATCCTGACCCGGATAAAATTATGAACTCAACAATTTTTTCACTGGCGGAAGAGGACCATGACCCGGAGTTGCGCGATGTCGGCAGGAAAATGATTTCAGGGCAAAGCGGTTTTACGCCTTACCGCCACAGCGAAGTTTATGATTCGAACAGCTGGCTGTGTTATACTCCGCTCGAGTCCAACGGCTGGATAATGGCAATTGTGTTTCCGAATGAAAAACTTTTCGCTACTTTGTGGAATGTTGAACTGAAAACGTTCTGCCTTTTCATCGCCGGATTGATTTTCATTCTGATTATAGTAGTATGGATTTCGCATAAAATAACCAGCCCGTTGCGCAAACTGACCGAAGCCAGCGCAATTATTGGCAGGGGCAATTTTCATGCGGAGATTCCTAAAGTTGACACTGGCGATGAAATCGGAGTGCTAAGTAGTGCGTTCAGCAACATGCAACTGGAACTGGCGCGGTATATTGAGGAGCTGAAGCAAACCACTGCGGCGAAAGAAAAAATGGAAAGCGAACTGAAAATCGCTCGCGACATCCAACTTGGAATACTTCCGCAACTGCTGCCTCCGTTTCCGCAATGCGAAGAATTTTCGCTATATGCCGAATTAAATTCCGCCAAAGCAGTCGGCGGCGACCTGTATGATTTCTTTTTCCTCGATGAAAACAATATGTGCTTTGTCGTGGGCGACGTATCCGGCAAAGGAATTCCCGCATCGCTGTTTATGGCGGTTACACAAACTTTGCATCGCAGCACGGCAGGCACAGGAATGAGTACGGGAGAGATTGTGACAAAAGTCAGCTCAGCGCTTGGTCAAAACAATGAAATGATGATGTTCGTTACTTATTTCATGGGAATAATTAACCTGAAAACCGGCGCTTTACAGTTCACCAATGCCGGGCACAATCCTCCATACATTATAAAATCCGGAAAAATAGAAAAACTCAGTACTTTACACGGTCCGCCAATCGCAATTTCCGATATAATTTATGGGGCATCAGAAACCGAATTGGATGTGGGGGACTGTATTGTGCTTTATACTGACGGCGTAACCGAAGCCATGAGTTGCGTCAATGAAGAATTTTCCGATGGCAGGCTGCACGAAGTACTGGAAAAACATCTGACCAATAACACTCCGCGGGTCATTACGCTTGATATCATTAAAGATGTCAGAAAATTTGTCGGCAGCGCAGAACAATCTGATGATATAACAGTTATGACTATCCGGCTGGAGAAAAAAAGAGATTAGCAACAGAGAATGCGCAAAAGCTGACAAGTTCTAAAGTTCTAAAGTTCTAAAGTTCTAAAGTTCTAAAGTTCTAAA